>NZ_NGVM01000017.1:0-56831 GCF_002238115.1 Streptococcus sp. KR
GATTACATAATCAGCGTGAGCTGTGAGCTGTGAGCTGTGAGCTGTGAGCTGTGAGCTGTGAGCTGTGAGCTGTGATTGCGTTCATACCAATCATTCCTTTACTTTTTGATAGTTCTATTATATCAAAATTTCAAAATTTTGCATATCTTCTTTTTTTGATGAACAGTCAGTTGAATCATAAAGGCTATTAAAAAGATGTTCTGAAATTGCTTAGAGAGGGAAACTATGGATAAGAAAATTTTATTTGAATCTCTTAATACTGAACTATCCAAGGAGAATATTGACCTTTTCCGAAATGCCTGTGAAATATGGTATAATAGAAGAATGGCAAACAAGAATACAAGTAAAACAAGACGAAGACCGTCAAAAGCAGAACTCGAAAGAAAAGAAGCGATTCAACGGATGTTGATTTCGTTGGGAATCGCGTTTTTATTGATTTTCGCAGCCTTCAAATTAGGGGCTGCAGGTATCACCCTTTACAATTTAATACGCTTGCTGGTGGGTAGCCTAGCTTATCTGGCAATATTTGGTATCCTGCTCTACCTCTTCTTTTTCAAGTGGATACGAAAACAGGAAGGGCTCTTATCTGGCTTTTTCACCATATTTGCAGGCTTGCTCCTGATTTTTGAGGCCTACTTGGTTTGGAAATATGATTTGGACAAGTCGGTATTAAAAGGGACCATGGCTCAGGTTGTGACGGATTTGACTGGTTTTCGAACGACCAGTTTTGCTGGGGGGGGCTTGATTGGGGTCGCTCTTTATATGCCAATTGCCTTTCTCTTTTCAAATGTCGGCACTTACTTTATTGGTTCTATCTTGATTTTAGCTGGAGCCCTCCTAGTCAGTCCTTGGTCTGTTTACGATATTGCTGAATTCTTCAGTAGAGGCTTTGCCAAATGGCGGGAAGGGCATGAGCGTCGAAAAGAGGAACGCTTTGTCAAACAAGAAGAAAAAGCTCGTCAAAAAGCTGAGGAAGAAGCTAGATTAGAAAAAGAAGCAGCTGAGAAAGCCTTGCTCGATTTGCCTCCTGTTGATATGGAAACAGGTGAAATTTTGACAGAAGATGTTGTACTTGACGTTCCACCTTTTCCAGATGAAGAGTGGGTAGAACCAGAAATCATCCTTCCTCAACCTGAACTTGAATTCCCTGAACAGGAAGATGGCTCTGATGATGAAGACGTACAGGTCGATTTTTCAGCCAAGGAGGCTCTTGAATACAAACTTCCAAGCTTACAACTCTTTGCCCCTGATAAACCTAAAGACCAGTCTAAAGAGAAGAAAATCGTTCGTGAAAACATCAAAATCCTAGAAGAAACTTTTGCTAGTTTTGGTATCAAGGTAACAGTTGAACGGGCTGAAATTGGACCATCAGTGACCAAGTATGAAGTCAAGCCGGCCGTTGGTGTAAGGGTTAACCGCATTTCCAATCTCGCAGATGACCTCGCTCTAGCCTTGGCGGCTAAGGATGTCCGAATCGAAGCACCTATCCCAGGGAAATCTTTAGTGGGAATTGAAGTACCTAACTCTGAGATTGCGACAGTTTCTTTCCGCGAACTATGGGAACAATCTCAAACGAAAGCAGAAAATCTCTTGGAAATTCCTTTAGGGAAGGCTGTTAATGGAACCGCAAGAGCTTTTGACCTTTCTAAAATGCCCCACTTGCTAGTCGCAGGTTCAACAGGGTCAGGGAAGTCAGTAGCTGTTAATGGCATTATCGCTAGCATCCTCATGAAGGCGAGACCTGACCAAGTTAAATTTATGATGGTCGATCCCAAGATGGTTGAGTTGTCTGTTTACAATGATATTCCCCACCTCTTGATTCCAGTTGTGACCAATCCACGTAAGGCTAGCAAGGCTTTGCAAAAGGTCGTGGATGAAATGGAAAATCGTTATGAACTCTTTGCCAAGGTGGGAGTTCGGAATATTGCAGGTTTTAATGCCAAGGTAGAAGAGTTCAATGCCCAGTCTGAGTACAAGCAGGTTCCGCTACCACTCATTGTTGTGATTGTGGATGAGTTGGCTGACCTTATGATGGTGGCCAGCAAGGAAGTGGAAGATGCTATCATTCGTCTAGGGCAGAAGGCGCGTGCTGCTGGTATCCACATGATTCTTGCAACCCAGCGTCCATCCGTTGATGTCATCTCTGGTCTGATTAAGGCCAATGTTCCGTCACGTGTGGCATTTGCGGTTTCATCAGGGACAGACTCCCGTACTATCTTGGATGAAAATGGAGCAGAAAAACTGCTTGGTCGAGGAGACATGCTCTTTAAACCAATTGATGAAAATCATCCAGTTCGTCTCCAAGGCTCCTTTATCTCGGATGATGATGTTGAACGCATCGTAAACTTTATCAAGGCTCAGGCGGATGCAGATTACGATGAGAGTTTTGATCCAGGTGAGGTTTCTGAAAATGACGGTGAATTTTCAGATGGTGAATCTGGTGGAGATCCGCTTTTTGAAGAAGCCAAGGCTTTGGTGATCGAAACCCAGAAAGCCAGTGCATCCATGATTCAGCGTCGTTTGTCAGTTGGTTTTAACCGTGCGACCCGTCTCATGGAAGAACTGGAGATGGCAGGTGTCATCGGTCCAGCTGAGGGTACCAAACCTCGAAAAGTGTTACAACAATAAAAAAATAGCTTCTTTCCAAGTTTGGAGGGAAGCTATTTTACTGGCTATTGATTACTTTTATTTTCTGAAGTTGGAGTATTATTGGACTGCTTTTCAGTTTCAGTGGCAGGTTTATTTGGAGCAGGAGTAGAAGAGTCCTGAGTTGCTGTTTTCTGCTCTTCTTTTTTCTCTTCTTTGACGCTGGATTTTGGCGTTTCTTCTTGTTGTGTTTTTTCTTGACTAGTATTATTTTCCTTATTGGGACTAGTGTTTTCCTTAGGGGATTCCTTTTGAATTTCTTTGACAATTGTTGTCGTCTGGCTTGTCGTAGGTTCTTTTTTAGTATTTTTGTTATTATCCAAGGCGTTCATGATAGTGATACTTGCGGTAATTAAGCCAAGGATACTACCGATAGTAGCAATGGTTTTTTGAAAGACTGTGAAGCCTTTTTTGATGTGTTCTGTTTTTGGTTTTGAAGTTCTACGATAATTAGACATGCATTCTCTCCTTTAATTAAAGTTTATTATACCTCATTTCTTTAAAAAAATCTTAAAAAAAGAGGAATTGCCCTTTCTTGTCGCAAGCTCCGTTTCATGATACAATAGAGGGAGTGATTTTAGAAAGCGTGAGAAAACATGATTTACTTTGATAATTCGGCGACGACCAAGCCTTATCCTGAAGCCCTTGAAACTTATATGCAGGTCGCTTCAAAAATTTTAGGAAATCCATCTAGTCTTCATCGTTTGGGAGACCAGGCAACACGAATTTTAGATGCTTCCCGTCAACAGATTGCAGATTTAATCGGTAAGAAAAGTGATGAAATCTTCTTTACTTCTGGTGGGACAGAAGGAGATAACTGGGTCATCAAGGGTGTGGCCTTTGAAAAAGCCCAGTTTGGCAAGCACATCATCGTATCAGCCATTGAACATCCAGCAGTCAAAGAGTCAGCTCTCTGGTTGAAAAGTCAAGGATTTGAAGTGGATTTTGCTCCAGTTGATGAGAAAGGATTTGTGGATGTTGAGGCGCTAGCAGATTTGATAAGACCTGATACGACCCTCGTTTCCATCATGGCAGTTAACAACGAAATTGGCTCTGTTCAGCCCATTGAGGCTATTTCAGAACTGTTAGCAGACAAACCAACTATTTCCTTCCACGTTGATGCAGTTCAGGCACTTGCCAAAATTCCGACTGAAAAGTATCTGACAGAACGAGTGGATTTTGCGACCTTCTCTAGTCATAAGTTTCATGGTGTCCGAGGTGTTGGTTTTGTCTATATCAAGTCTGGCAAGAAGATCACGCCCCTTTTAACAGGTGGTGGTCAAGAGCGTGATTATCGTTCGACAACAGAAAATGTGGCAGGAATTGCAGCGACAGCCAAGGCTCTCCGTTTGTCTATGGAAAAACTAGATTTCTTTACTAGCAAGACTGGGCAGATGAAAGCTGTTATTCGTCAAGCCCTTCTCGACTATCCAGATATTTTTGTCTTCTCTGATGAGGAAGATTTTGCCCCTCATATCCTAACTTTTGGAATCAAGGGTGTTCGTGGTGAAGTCATCGTCCACGCCTTTGAAGACTATGATATTTTCATTTCAACGACCTCTGCTTGTTCGTCAAAGGCAGGGAAACCTGCAGGGACCTTGATTGCCATGGGAGTGGACAAAGATAAGGCCCAGTCAGCTGTGCGTCTTAGCCTAGACCTTGAAAATGATATGAGTCAGGTCGAGCAGTTTTTAACCAAGTTAAAATTAATTTACAATCAAACTAGAAAAGTAAGATAGGAGCATTTATGCAGTATTCAGAAATTATGATTCGCTACGGAGAATTGTCAACCAAGGGCAAAAACCGTATGCGTTTCATTAATAAACTTCGCAATAATATTTCAGACGTTTTGTCTATCTATCCCCAAGTTAAGGTAACAGCAGATCGCGACCGTGCCCACGCTTACCTCAATGGAGCTGATTACACCGCAGTAGCAGAATCCCTCAAACAAGTATTTGGAATTCAAAACTTCTCTCCCGTTTATAAAGTCGAAAAGTCTGTGGAAGTTCTTAAATCTGCTGTCCAAGAGATTATGAAAGAAACTTACAAGGAAGGGATGACCTTTAAAATCACTGGTAAGCGTAGCGACCACACCTTTGAACTTGATAGTCGTGAACTCAATCAAACTCTTGGTAGTGCTGTTTTCAAGGCTATTCCAAACGTGAAAGCTCAGATGAAAAATCCAGATATTAATCTTCAAGTTGAGATTCGTGAAGAGGCTGCCTATATTTCCTATGAAACTTTTCGTGGAGCAGGAGGATTACCTGTGGGAAGTTCTGGTAAAGGCATGCTCATGTTGTCAGGAGGTATTGATTCACCCGTGGCAGGTTATCTAGCTCTTAAACGAGGGGTAGATATTGAGGCGGTTCACTTTGCCAGCCCACCATATACTAGTCCTGGTGCCCTTAAAAAAGCCCACGATTTGACTCGAAAATTGACCAAGTTTGGTGGCAATATCCAGTTTATCGAAGTACCTTTCACAGAGATTCAAGAGGAAATCAAGGCTAAAGCGCCAGAAGCCTACCTTATGACCTTGACGCGTCGATTTATGATGCGAATTACTGATCGTATTCGTGAGGTACGAAATGGTTTAGTTATCATTAATGGGGAAAGTCTTGGCCAAGTAGCTAGCCAGACCTTGGAAAGCATGCAGACTATCAACGCTGTGACCAGCACTCCAGTCATTCGTCCAGTGGTTACTATGGATAAGTTGGAAATCATTGACATCGCTCAGGCAATTGATACCTTTGATATTTCTATCCAGCCTTTTGAAGACTGCTGTACGATTTTTGCACCTGACCGTCCTAAGACCAATCCTAAGATTAAAAATGCAGAGCAGTATGAAAAACGGATGGATGTTAAGGGCTTAGTTGAGCGAGCAGTGGCAGGGATTATGATTACTGAGATTACACCTCAAGTTGAAAAAGATGAAGTGGATGACTTGATTGACAATCTCCTCTAATTCAGAAAATCCAGAAGAATTTAGAAAAATAAATGAAAAAGTTAGTTTTTAATTCCAAAAATGGAAGCAAAACTAACTTTTTTTCTATAATTATGATATAATGAGATAAAATTTTGAATATAGAGAGTTTTCTGACAATGAATCAATCCTACTTTTATTTAAAAATGAAAGAACACAAACTCAAGGTTCCTTACGCTGGTAAGGAGCGCCGTGTACGTGTTCTTCTTCCTAAAGATTATGAGAAAGACACGGATCGTTCTTATCCTGTTGTTTACTTTCATGACGGGCAAAATGTTTTTTATAGCAAGGAGTCTTTCATTGGTCACTCATGGAAGATTATTCCAGCTATTAAACGTAATCCTGATATCAGTCGCATGATTGTCGTTGCTATTGATAATGATGGTATGGGGCGGATGAATGAGTATGCGGCTTGGAAGTTCCAAGAATCTCCTATCCTAGGACAGCAATTTGGCGGTAAGGGCGTGGAGTATGCCGAGTTTGTTATGGAGGTGGTCAAGCCATTTATCGATGAGACCTACCGTACTAAAGCTGATCGCCAGCATACGGCTATGATTGGCTCGTCACTAGGAGGCAATATTACCCAGTTTATCGGACTAGAATACCAAGACCAAATTGGTTGTCTAGGGGTCTTTTCATCTGCCAACTGGCTTCACCAAGACGCCTTTAACCGTTATATCGATCGGAAGAAACTGTCTCCTGAACAGCGCATCTTTATCTATGTAGGAACAGAAGAAGCAGATGATACGGACAAGACCCTGATGGCTGGTAATATCAAGCAAGCCTATATCGACTCGTCGCTTCGCTATTACCATGATTTGATAGCTGGGGGAGTTCATCTGGATAATCTTGTCTTGAAAGTTCAGTCTGGTGCCATCCATAGTGAAATCCCTTGGTCAGAAAATTTACCAGACTGTCTGAGATTTTTTGCAGAGAAATGGTAAGTTAGGAAAGGAGAAAGCTAATGCATATCGAAAACCTTAGCCACTGGAGTGGTTACCTCAACCGTGAAATGTACCTCAACCGTTATGGACATGCTGGGATTCCAGTTGTGGTTTTTGCTTCATCAGGTGGTAGTCACAATGAATACTATGATTTTGGCATGATTGATGCCTGTGCTTCCTTTATAGAAGAAGGTCGTGTTCAGTTCTTTACCCTATCCAGTGTGGATAGTGAGAGCTGGCTGGCCACTTGGAAAAATGGTCACGACCAAGCAGAGATGCACCGTGCCTACGAGCGCTATGTGATTGATGAGGCAATTCCTTTTATTAAGCATAAGACAGGTTGGTTTGATGGTATGATGACGACAGGTTGCTCCATGGGCGCCTACCATGCAGTCAACTTTTTTCTCCAGCATCCAGATGTCTTTACCAAAGTGATTGCTCTTAGTGGTGTTTACGATGCACGTTTCTTTGTCGGCGATTATTACAATGATGATGTCATTTATCAAAACTCGCCAGTAGATTATATCTGGAATCAGAACGACGACTGGTTTATTGACCGTTATCGTCAGGCAGAGATTGTGCTGTGTACGGGTCTTGGTGCCTGGGAACAAGACGGTCTACCATCTTTCTACAAGCTTAAAGAAGCCTTTGACCAGAAACCAATTCCAGCCTGGTTTGCTGAATGGGGACACGATGTCGCCCACGACTGGGAATGGTGGCGCAGACAAATGCCTTATTTCCTTGGAAATCTCTATTTATAAAAGGAGTTACCTATGAATTACCTTGTTATTTCTCCCTACTATCCACAAAATTTTCAACAGTTTACAATTGAGCTAGCCAATAAAGGCATCACGGTCTTGGGAATTGGTCAGGAACCATACGAGCAGTTGGATGAGCCTTTACGCAATAGTCTAACCGAATATTTCCGTGTGGACAATCTTGAGAACATAGATGAAGTCAAACGTGCAGTTGCTTTTCTCTTTTATAAACATGGCCCAATTGACCGCATCGAGTCCCATAACGAATACTGGCTTGAGCTGGATGCAACACTCAGAGAACAATTCAATGTCTTTGGTGCCAAACCAGAGGATCTCAAAAAGACGAAATTTAAGTCTGAAATGAAGAAACTTTTCAAAAAAGCAGGTGTCCCTGTGGTACCTGGAGCTGTTATCAAGACTGAAGCAGATGTGGATCAAGCTGTGAATGAAATCGGCCTTCCAATGATTGCAAAACCTGACAATGGAGTGGGAGCAGCCGCGACCTTTAAGCTTGAAACAGAAGACGATATCAATCACTTCAAGCAAGAATGGGAGCATTCGACCGTTTATTTCTTTGAGAAATTTGTCACTTCCAGTGAAATCTGTACCTTTGACGGGCTCGTAGACAAGGATGGTAAGATTGTCTTTTCAACAACTTTTGACTACGCCTATACACCGCTGGATCTCATGATTTACAAGATGGACAATTCCTACTATGTTCTTAAGGATATGGATCCAAAATTACGTAAATATGGTGAGGCAATTGTCAAAGAATTTGGTATGAAAGAACGTTTCTTCCATATCGAGTTCTTCCGTGAAGGGGACGACTACATTGCCATTGAGTATAATAACCGTCCTGCAGGTGGTTTTACAATTGATGTTTATAACTTTGCTCATTCCTTGGACCTCTATTGTGGCTATGCATCTATAGTCGCAGGAGAAGAGTTCCCAGTAACAGACTTTGAACCTCAGTATTGTTTGGCTACATCACGTCGTGCAAATGCTCACTATGTCTATTCTGAGGAGGACTTGCTTGCTAAATATAGCCAGCAGTTCAAGGTTAAAAAAATCATGCCAGCGGCCTTTGCGGAACTTCAAGGGGATTACCTTTATATGTTGACAACTCCGAGTCGACAAGAAATGGAGCAGATGATTGCTGATTTCGGGCAACGTAAAGAATAAGAACTCTCGGATTAAGGAAAATTACTCCCTTAGTCCTTTTGTTTTTTATAAGAAATAAAACCGCTTTCTCATATATTCTTTTAGAAAACCTGTTGCTAAAAGATATAAAAATTGATAGAATAGGGATTGTCTAAAAAATTTTAAGGAGAATCTATCAAATGGATTTTACATGGGCTATTAAATATGCCACTGAATTCTTGGGAACTGCTATTTTGATCATTCTTGGTAATGGTGCAGTTGCTAACGTTGAACTTAAAGGTACGAAAGGTCACCAAAGTGGCTGGATCGTTATCGCTGTTGGTTATGGTATGGGGGTTATGATCCCAGCTTTGATGTTTGGTAATGTATCAGGTAACCACATCAACCCAGCCTTCACTCTTGGACTTGCGATCAGCGGTCTCTTCCCTTGGGCACAAGTAGCGCCTTATATCATCTCACAAGTTTTGGGTGCTATCTTTGGTCAAGCATTGGTTGTGGCAACACACCGCCCATATTACTTGAAAACTGAAAATCCAAACAACATCTTGGGTACTTTCTCAACCATTTCAAGTTTGGATAATGGTACAAAAGAATCACATTTCGCAGCAACCGTTAATGGTTTTGTAAACGAGTTTATCGGTTCATTTGTTCTGTTCTTTGCAGCTCTTGGATTAACTAAAAACTTCTTTGGTGCTGAGGTTCTTCAATACATGAAACAAATGGCTAGTCAAGCAGGTCAAACAGTTGATTTCTCTGATTTAGCAATTAAAGCTCAAACAGCACCTCATACAGCTTCAGGTCTTGGAATTGCTCACTTGGCACTTGGATTCCTTGTTATGGCTTTGGTAACATCACTTGGTGGACCTACAGGACCTGCCTTGAACCCAGCCCGTGACTTGGGGCCACGTCTCCTTCATGCTTTCCTTCCAAAATCAGTTCTTGGTGAGCACAAAGGTGATTCAAAATGGTGGTACTCTTGGGTACCAGTAGTAGCACCGATCGCAGCAGCAATTGCGGCAGTAGCTATCTTCAAATTCCTTTACCTATAAGAAATTGAAACCGAGGAAATCCTCGGTTTTTTAGATGAAATTTTACGAAAAAAAGGTAAATCTGAGCATAATTTCTTGTAAAAAATTCTAAAATCCTTTAAAATAAAAGAGTTGGAGGAATTTATGAATGTAAATCAGATTGTACGGATTATTCCTACTTTAAAAGTTAATAATAGAAAATTAAATGAAACATTTTATATAGAAACCCTTGGCATGAAGGCCTTATTAGAAGAGTCAGCCTTTCTGTCACTAGGTGATCAAACAGGTTTAGAAAAGCTGGTTTTAGAAGAAGCTCCAAGTATGCGCACTCGTAAGGTAGAGGGAAGAAAAAAACTAGCTAGATTGATTATCAAGGTAGAAAATCCCTTAGAAATTGAAGGACTCTTATCTAAAACAGATTCGATTCATCGATTATATAAAGGTCAAAATGGCTACGCTTTTGAAATTTACTCTCCAGAAGATGATTTGGTTTTGATTCATGCGGAAGATGATAGAGAAAGTCTAGTAGAAGTAGGAGAAAAACCTGAATTTCAAACAGATTTGGAATCAATTTCTTTAAGTAAATTTGAGATTTCTATGGAATTACACCTCCCAACGGATGTAGATAGTTTTTTAGAATTATCTGAAATTGGGACATCACTTGATTTTATCCCAGCTCAGGGGCAAGATTTGACTGTGGACAATACGGTTACTTGGGACTTATCTATGCTCAAGTTCTTGGTCAATGAACTAGATATAGAAAGTCTTCGCCAGAAGTTTGATTCTACCGAATATTTTATTCCTAAGTCTGAAAAATTCTTCCTTGGTAAAGATAGAAATAATGTTGAATTGTGGTTTGAAGAAGTATGAAGTGGACCAAGATTATTAAAAAAATAGAAGAACAAATCGAGGCAGGGATTTATCCCGGAGCCTCTTTTGCGTATTTTAAGGACAATCAATGGACGGAGTTCTATTTAGGCCAGAGTGACCCAGAGCATGGCTTGCAGACTGAGGCAGAACTAGTTTATGATCTAGCCAGTGTCAGCAAGGTTGTTGGAGTTGGTACCGTTTTTACCTTCTTGTGGGAAAAAGGCAAATTAGATATTGATAGACCGGTAACAGATTTTTTAGCTGAGAGTGATTATCCAGATATCACTATTCGCCAGCTCTTGAATCACGCAACAGATCTTGATCCGTTTATTCCCAATCGTGATCTTTTAACAGCACCTGAATTAAAGGAAGCGATGTTTCATCTCAAGAGACGAAATCAGCCAGCCTTTCTTTATTCGGATGTCCATTTTTTGCTGTTGGGTTTTATTTTGGAAAGAATCTTTGATAAGGATTTGGATGAGATTTTACAGGAGCAAGTCTGGAAACCTTGGGGAATGGCGGATACCCAGTTTGGGCCTGTTGAGCTTGCCGTTCCAACAGTCAGAGGTGTAGAGGCAGGCATAGTACATGATCCCAAGGCTCGCCTTCTGGGCAGACATGCAGGTAGTGCTGGTTTATTTTCTACTGTAAAGGATTTACAAATCTTTTTAGAGCATTATTTAGCAGATGATTTTGCAAGAGATTTGAGTCAAAATTTTTCACCTTTGGATGACAAGGAACGTTCTTTGGCATGGAATTTGGAAGGAGATTGGTTAGACCATACGGGCTATACTGGTACCTTTATCATGTGGAATCGCCAGAAGCAAGAAGCGGCTATTTTCCTATCGAATCGTACCTATGAAAAGGATGAGAGGGCTCAATGGATTATAGACCGCAATCAAGTGATGGACTTGATTCGCAAAGAAGAGTAAGGAGAGACATGTCAAACAGTTTAAAAGGGATTCTATTAACAGTTGTGTCTGGGATTGCTTGGGGCTTGTCAGGAACGAGTGGCCAATACCTGATGGCACATGGAATTTCGTCTCTGGTTTTAACTAACTTACGACTTTTAATCGCCGGTGGGATTCTCATAGTCTTGGCTTATGCTACTGCAAAGGATAGAATGCTGGCCTTTTTAAAGGATAGAAAAAGTTTGCTGTCTCTTCTCATTTTTGCTCTGATTGGCCTCTTCCTCAATCAATTTGCCTATCTAACTGCTATTCAGGAAACCAATGCAGGTACTGCGACGGTGCTTCAGTATGTTTGCCCTGTCGGAATTTTGATTTATAGTTGTATCAAAGATAAGGTGGCGCCGACGCTTGGAGAGATTGTTTCTATCATATTAGCCATTGGAGGGACCTTCCTGATCGCAACTCATGGGCAGTTGGACCAGTTATCCATGACACCTGCAGGCCTGTTCTGGGGCCTCTTTTCTGCTCTGACTTACGCACTTTATATCATTTTACCCATAGCCTTGATTAAGAAGTGGGGGAGCAGCTTGGTCATTGGTGTGGGAATGGTCATAGCAGGTTTGGTCGCTCTTCCTTTTACAGGAGTTCTACAGACTGCTATCCCAACTAGTCTTGATTTTCTCCTCGCTTTTGCGGGCATTATTCTTATCGGGACTGTCTTTGCCTATACAGCCTTCTTAAAGGGAGCCAGTTTGATTGGACCGGTTAAGTCAAGTTTGTTGGCTTCAATTGAGCCAATCTCGGCGGTTTTCTTTGCCTTCCTAATTATGAATGAACAGTTTTATCCCATTGATTTTCTTGGTATGGCAATGATATTAATTGCAGTAACTCTGATTTCTTTGAAAGATTTATTGTTAGAAAAATAAACAAAAAAATGAAAGTAGATGATAACCACTCTCAAAGAGGGGTTATTTTTACTAATAAAAGCTTTTGAATCTAAATGAATTAATGAAATTTTATAAAAGTTTAAGCCTTTTTTCTTAAAATATTTATATGAGTATAGAATACCTGGAGAAAATATGAATATTTTTAAAAAAATACATCCATGTAAACCTTTAAAATACTTAAGATGGTTTGACATTGTGATTATTACGATCATAATGTTTGGTCAGTTTATAATTCGTTCAACCGAGCTATTTTTAGCAAATACGTTTCCAACGGGTGCATCAAGTACAGTAGGGATAGTTAGACAGGCTGCAAGCGAAGATGCAGCTTATTCTAGTAATTTTACCCTGCAAGCTATATTATTGACTGTGACCGTACTCTATCTTTTGATTCGAAACTATGATTTTAAACAGCTTCCTATTCGCTGGAATTGGTCCACTATCTTTTGGGTTCCATTTATATTTGCTTTAGTGGGACTGTTTGGAGACTTGGTTACAACTCTCACTGGTAAATATAATTACTTTAATCCAGACCTTTTTGCCTATATAGATTTTACGCAAATAATAGGGAAGTTCTTAGCTCTCAGCCCGATAGCGATTGCCTATGCCTTGCTTAATGGATTTTATGAAGAGTTTTTCTTTCTAGGTTTGTTAACTTCAGTGAAGGAAAAACACAAGTGGTTGGTTTTGATTTATTCTACTAGTATTCGTATTTCCTTCCACACCTATCAAGGATTAGTATGGGCTTTGGTAATCGGTGTAGTTTATGGCTTATTCTATTATTTCTTATACAAATATAAAATTAAAAATCTCCTTCCATTCTTTCTCATGCATGCTTTAGCAGATATGTTTGGTTCTAGCCTGATCTACCTATTGGTTGCTTGGGGGACTTAAGAATTAGAAAAGTCCACTCAGTTGTCTGAGCGGACTTTTTGTGTCAAGACGTTTAGTCTTTATTTTCGTATGGTAAGATCAAGTTCAAGATGATTCCTGTCATGGCTGATAGGGCAGTACCTGAAAGGGTAACTGGACCAAGTTTAAGGATAGCTCCTCCAAGTCCAAGGACCAACATAGCACTTGCGATGATCAGGTTACGCATTTGAGCGAAATCAACACGTTCTTTGATCAAAACTTTCAAACCGTTGCTGGCGATAACCCCATAGAGAAGGATTGACATACCACCAAGTACAGCATTTGGAATAGTTGAAATCAAGGCAGTGAATTTACCAAGGAAGCTAAGGGCAATTGCGATAAGGGCAGCGTTACGGATAACTGAGACAGAAGCGATACGAGTCATACCGATAACTCCTGTATTTTCTCCGTAAGTTGTATTGGCTGGTCCACCAAGGAAGGCAGAAACAGAAGTTGCGATACCGTCACCAAGAAGAGTACGGTGAAGACCTGGTTCTTTCAAGAATTGACGGCCACAGATTTGACCCAAAACAGTATGGTCTCCGATATGTTCAGAAATTGTTACGATAGCGATTGGCAAGATAGCGATAGTTTCTGGACCAAAGTAAAGATTGTATTCTTTAAAGGCACCACCAGTACTAAATGGCAAGTAGAAACCAGGAATTTCAAACCAGTTAGCTTTAAGGACTGGTGTAAAGTCAACCAAGCCAAGTGTTAGTGCGAAGAGGTAACCACCGATAATGGCAAAGAGGAATGGAATGATTCGTAGGAAGCCTTTTCCTTTTGTATTGATAAAGGCAGCAATTAGGAAAGTAACAACCGCTACAAGAGCATTTTTCCAATTTCCATCCGCTACAAGACCAGCGTTAGTAACAGCTGAACCTGCAAGTCCAAGACCGATAACGATAATCATAGGTCCGATGATGATTGGTGGCAAGAGTTTATCAATCCATTTTGTACCCGCAAAACGAACACTTGCAGCCACAAGGACATAGATAAAACCTGTAAGGATAACCCCTGTTTGTGCAGCTGATACATCCCCTCCTAGTTCCTTCATAGCTAGGGACATAGCTGTGATAAAGGCGAATGATGATCCTAGATAAACTGGAACTCTAAAACCAGTTGCGATCATGTAGATGAGTGTTCCCACACCTGAAGCAAAAAGGGCAACAGATACAGGCATTCCCAAAATCAATGGTACCAAGATGGTCGCACCAAACATGGCGAAAACGTGTTGGAAGCTAAGGAGAATTCCTTTTCCAGCTGAAGGACGTTGGTCAACGTCTAGTAACAAATCAACAGTTGATTCTTGTTTCATATAAACCTCACTTTTGGGCATCAAAAAAGAGCCCATTATTTTACAGCAATAGGCCCTCAGAGTAAGACTTCTCTAAAATCTAGACTTTAAAGAGTTTTAAATATTTCTGCGTCTTCGTCACCTCACGGGATGACATTAAAAACCTTTGCTTAGGATAGTATAGCAGAAAAAAATGATTTTGTAAATCATTTTTTCCCGAGCCCGAAAATAAGAGAGCGAGGTTGATTTTGTAAATCATTTTTTCCCGAGCCTAAAAATAAAAGAGCGAGGCTGACTTTGTAAATATTTTTTACTAAAAAATTTAAAGTGGGCGTTTATTGGGCATGCCAGCCTTACGTGGATATTTATTTGGCGTTTCTTTTTTCTTTTCCACCACTGTGATGTAACGCGGATCTCCATTTGGTAGGGTGTAGCTGAGATTGTCTTCGACCTTACTGAAGAGGAGGTTGAGAGCATTCTTAGCTTCTAACAACTCCTCAGGCGCATTACTTGCCTTGAGTGCCAGTAGTTTTCCACCAACTTTAAGGTAGGGAATAGTTAATTCAGATAGGATCTGCATACGTGCAACCGCACGAGCTGTTACAAAATCATATTGAGCACGGAAGTTCTTGTCTTGAGCAAAGTCTTCCGCACGTCCATGGTAGAAGTAAACACCTTCCAAATCCAGTTCTTGAGCCAAGAGTTGGAGGAAGTTGATACGCTTATTGAGAGAATCAATGATAGTCACATTTAACTGAGGATAGAGGATTTTCATTGGTAGACTAGGAAATCCTGCTCCGGCTCCAATATCCAGAAGTTTGATAGTTTCATTGGGAATCAAACCTTGAAGAATGGGTGCAATCGAATCGTAAAAATGTTTGAGGTAAACTTCTTCCTTGTCCGTAATGGCTGTTAAGTTAATCTTTTCATTCCACTCGACCAAGAGTTCAAAATAGCGTTCAAATTGTTTTTTTTGCTGGTCCGAAAGTGGAAGATTTTGCTCGGCAAGCAAGTTGTAAAATGTTTCTGGTTTCATAGTTATTTCCTTCTTTAGTATCATCTTATTTTACCATAATCATTAAAAATTTGATATACTGGTACTAATCTAAAAGTAGAAAGGACTTATATAATGACTTGGATTATTCTTGGAGTTTTAGCTCTTATTGTGATTTTTGTGATTGTTAGCTATAACGGTTTGGTTAAGAATCGTATGCAAACAAAGGAGGCTTGGAGTCAGATTGATGTTCAGTTGAAACGTCGAAATGATCTCTTGCCAAACTTGATTGAGACTGTAAAAGGTTATGCTAAATATGAAGGTTCTACCCTTGAAAAGGTGGCAGAACTTCGCAATCAAGTTGCTGCAGCGACTTCACCAGCAGAAGCTATGAAAGCTAGTGATGCCCTCACTCGTCAAGTTTCAGGTATTTTTGCAGTTGCAGAAAGCTATCCAGATTTGAAAGCTAGTGCAAACTTTGTTAAATTGCAAGAGGAGTTGACAAATACAGAAAATAAAATTTCTTACTCTCGTCAACTCTACAACAGTGTTGTCAGCAACTACAATGTAAAATTAGAAACTTTCCCAAGCAATATTATTGCTGGAATGTTTGGATTTAAAGCAGCAGATTTCCTTCAAACACCAGAAGAGGAAAAGGCAGTTCCTAAGGTTGATTTTAGCGGTTTAGGTGACTAAGATGTTGTTTGATCAAATTGCAAGCAATAAACGAAAAACGTGGATTTTGTTGCTGGTATTTTTCCTACTCTTAGCTCTTGTTGGCTATGCGGTTGGTTACCTCTTTATGCGGTCTGGGCTTGGTGGCTTGGTTATCGCGCTGATTATCGGCTTTATCTATGCCTTGTCCATGATTTTTCAATCCACAGAGATTGTCATGTCCATGAATGGAGCGCGTGAGGTGGATGAACAAACGGCACCAGACCTCTACCATGTAGTAGAAGATATGGCTATGGTGGCTCAGATTCCTATGCCACGTGTTTTCATCATTGATGATCCAGCCTTAAATGCCTTTGCGACAGGTTCTAACCCCCAAAATGCGGCGGTTGCTGCGACGTCAGGTCTCCTAGCTATCATGAATCGTGAAGAACTAGAAGCTGTTATGGGACATGAAGTCAGTCATATTCGTAACTACGATATCCGCATTTCAACTATTGCTGTCGCCCTTGCTAGTGCTATCACCATGCTTTCTAGTATGGCAGGTCGTATGATGTGGTGGGGCGGAGCAGGTCGCAGACGAAGTGACGATGATAGAGATGGAAATGGTCTTGAAATCATTATGCTAGTGGTCTCCCTACTTGCAATTGTGCTGGCACCTCTCGCTGCAACCTTGGTGCAACTAGCTATTTCTCGTCAGAGGGAATTCCTAGCTGATGCTTCTAGTGTTGAGTTGACGCGCAATCCTCAAGGGATGATTAATGCTCTACGTAAGTTGGATAATAGTAAACCGATGAGTCGTCCTGTCGATGATGCCAGCAGTGCACTTTATATCAATGATCCTAAGAAAGGTGGAGGGTTCCAAAAACTCTTTTATACCCACCCACCTATTTCAGAACGGATTGAACGTTTAAAACATATGTAAAATGAATGTTGGGAAAAAGTCTTTAAAATCTTAAAAACGCATAATATCAGGTGTGCAAAAACTTGATATTATGCGTTTTATTATCGGAAGATTTACTTCGTTTTCTCCTAAAATTGTGTTTTTGCACCATCTATCTGCTATGTTGCAAATTTATAAATCATCTAAATTAACTACCTCCAGACCGTGTTCTGTTAAGCGATAGATGATTGAACAGACATCTTTTAAGAAACGACGGTCATGCGAAACAGTGATGAGACCGCCTGGATAGGTGGCAAAGAGTTTTCTGATTTGGGGTTGAGAAGTGGGTGAAAAGTTTCGTGTGGGTTCATCCAGAAGGAGAAAGTTTGGTTTGCGCAGGACTAAATCCAAAAGCAGGAGTTTTCCCTGTTGCCCGCCAGATAAGGAGCGAATTTGATGTTGCATTTCTGGATAACTGAAATTGAGACTTGCTAAGTGAGATTGGATTTTCTGCAGTTCCTCTTTTTCCCCAGTTTTGCTGAGGTAGACGATTGGGGATAAATCCAATTGTAGTTTTTTGTGGTAATCTTGTGGCATAACACCAAGTGAAATCTCTCTTTTTTGACTTAGCAGTTGTTGAAACTTGGCTAGCAGAGTCGATTTTCCAACACCATTTGGACCGATGATACCGATTTTTTCTTGGCCACGGATAGTTAGTTGAAGTCCTTGAGCCAAAACTCGCTCACCAATGGACAAAATCTCTTTCTCCAGTTGGATTAAGACTTTAGAGGCCGGTAATGGTTGGATGTCTGAGAAGAAAAGTCTGATTTCTTCCTCTTCAAGTGGCTTTTGGGTCATGGACTGAGCTGTCTTTTCAAAGCGTTTTTCTTGAGAGAGGACATTTTTCATCTTTTTAGCCAATAGGCGACCGGCAGTACTGTCTTTGGTAGCTCGAAGCGTAGTTTCTACATTTTGCTTGACTCGCCGATGTTTTTCCATGGTTTTATCGTAGGCTCTTTGGTCGTTAGCAGCTTGCTGGTTTTGTCTGACAAAATTAGCCTTTCTCTGCTCACTATAGCGATCATAGTCTAAATGCTCTACTAGTGTTTCCGCTTCTCTACGGTGCTTGACCAGTCGTAAGTGGACAATAGTGTCTGCCGTATGAGAAAGAAAGTCTTCATCATGGGAAATGAAAATAACGGTTTGTCTAATCTTGCGAATTTGACCTTTTAGCCAATCAACCGTCTCAAGGTCTAGGTCATTTGAAGGTTCATCTAAAAATAAAATCTCAAAGGGTTTGGCTAACTCATGGATGAGCTGAATTTTCAAAGCTTCGCCACCGGAGAGGCTCCCGATCTCTTGGTCGCTTGCGAAACGATCACTATCAAAATGCAACTCTTCAGCTAAGCGATAAAGGATACTGTAGTCTAAATCAATAGAATCTAAAAAGAAGTAGTCGTGTAGAGATTGTTTTTTCAGCTCCTCGGGGAGTTTTTGAGGAATGTAAGCTAGTGATTGATAATCAGACTGGATGTCTCCCTTGATAGTGAAATCAGACAAATATTCCCCCATTAAAGTTTTAAGTAAGGTCGATTTGCCATTTCCTTCTTCGCCAATAATAGCTACCTTTTCTCCGTTTTGTATGGTCATGTTTAAGTCAGATACAAGATCTCGTAGATCTTTGTTTTGCGTGATGGTCAGGTGATTGATTTTTATCATATTGTTGCCCTTTCTAGAATGTCGATAGTGCATAACAAAAAGCTCTACTTTATCTAGTAGAGCAAATGTCTATGTCAAAAAAACTCTATTAATACTCTTCGAAAATCTCTTCAAACCACGTCAGGGTCGCCTTACCGTAGATATATGTAACTGACTTCGTCAGTCTTATCTACAACCTCAAAGCAGTGCTTTGAGCAACCTGCGGCTAGCTTCCTAGTTTGCTTTTTGATTTTCATTGAGTATAAAATGCCAGAAGAAAGAGCATAAAAGAGCATATAAAAAGAGACAAAAACAAGATCTACTAAATAAAGTTTCTTTACTTGATAGACTTAGTTGTTCATGTCTCCCTTACCTCCGAGTATTAGTACCTCTATCCTATACCTTTCAGGATATTTTGTCAACAGAAAACCGACAATTCTAATCTCTAGAATCCAAAAACAGGTCCATAGAGAGTTAGTACGTGTTTGACATGCTCGTAATGGAACTTGTCATAGTTGCGCCAAGCGATACGTGCTTGATCGTTTAGTTTTAGGCTACCAAGACCAATCAGAAGACTGGTACGTTGGTAAAATTTCTCAAGGTCTATTAAGATACTGTTGTTCAACTTTTCCGCTTTTTTGAGCTCTTGCAGAGTAGTATTTAGCAGCTCTTGCAGTCGAATATCATCTGCCGTACCCTGTTTGCAGCTTTGGAAACTTTTATTTAACTCGGATAGGAGTTGGGTTGCATTAGTAATAAGTTCTTTGTCTTCCATGTGAGCATCCTCCTTGCTCTGATGTATTATTGCCTATAGTATAGCACTAAAAAACAAAAATGTCATAGTAAATATGTTAAAGAATCGAATTTTAATTATAAAGTTTGCCGTGCTGATTTGTAGCCTTTTCATGGTATAATCAAGAGAGTAAATCTTTATGGAGGAAGTATGAAATTAAATATTCAAGAAATTCGTAAGCAGACTGAAGGCTTGCATTTTGAACAAACCTTAGACCTAGCCGCAGACCTGCGTGCACGCAATCAAGAAATTTTAGATGTAAAAGATATCCTTGCGGTTGGGAAAGTACAGTACGAAGACCGTATGTATTTCTTAGATTATCAACTATCTTATACCATTGTTCTTGCTTCAAGTCGCAGTATGGAAGCAGTTGAGCTAGTTGAATCTTATCCAGTAACGGAAGTTTTCATGGAAGGAGCAACCAACCAGCTAGATCAAGAAGTTTTAGACGATGATTTGGTCCTACCTATCGAAAATGGAGAACTTGACCTTGCTGAGAGCGTATCAGATAATATCCTTCTCAACATTCCTATCAAGGTCTTGACGGCTGAAGAAAAAGCTGGTCAAGGATTTGTGTCAGGAAATGACTGGCAAATCATGACAGAAGAAGAATACCAAGCCCAACAAGCAGTTAAGAAAGAAGAAAACAGTCCTTTTGCTGGCCTACAAGGACTATTTGATGGAGACGAATAATGGTCTTGTCAAAAAAACGCGCACGAAAGGTGCTAGAAGAAATCATTGCTCTGTTTCCAGATGCCAAGCCCAGTCTTGATTTTACCAATCATTTTGAACTCTTGGTTGCGGTCATGTTGTCAGCTCAGACAACGGATGCAGCGGTAAATAAGGCCACACCGGGTCTCTTTGCTGCCTTTCCAACGCCACAAGCCATGTCTGTTGCGACAGAGGGTGAGATTGCTTCACACATTTCTCGCCTGGGATTGTATCGAAATAAGGCTAAATTCCTTAAAAAATGTGCCCAACAGTTACTAGATGATTTTGATGGTCAAGTCCCTCAGACACGAGAGGAATTAGAGAGTTTGGCAGGTGTTGGTCGCAAGACAGCCAATGTTGTCATGAGTGTGGGCTTTGGGATTCCAGCTTTTGCAGTGGATACTCATGTGGAGCGTATTTGCAAACACCACGATATTGTCAAAAAATCAGCGACACCACTTGAGGTGGAAAAGCGGGTCATGGATATCTTGCCACCGGAGCAGTGGTTAGCTGCCCATCAGGCCATGATTTATTTTGGAAGAGCTATTTGTCATCCTAAAAATCCAGAGTGTGACCAGTACCCACAGTTATATGATTTTAGCAATTTATAAGATGGGGTTTCAAAAGTTTTTGCTTGATTTTAAGCATGCTTTGTGCTATAGTATTTGATAACTAAATATTCCTTTAAACCTGTCCCGTGAGGCAGGCAAGGAGAACGATTAAGTAGTAAGGTGAAGTCTATACTGTTTGCAGTAGGGCTCGCTTGGCTATACATTTCAAGTCTCCTTGTTTAAGGAGACTTTTCTTTTTGGAGGTTTGTCATGAAGGCAAAAGAAGTTGTAGACGAATTGACCGTCAAACGAGCGATTACGCGTATTACTTATGAGATTATCGAACGCAACAAAGATTTGAATAAAATCGTCTTGGCTGGTATTAAAACTCGCGGTGTCTTTATCGCCCACCGAATCCAAGAACGTTTGGAACAGCTAGAAAATCTTTCAGTTCCTGTTGTAGAATTGGATACCAAACCTTTCCGTGATGATGTTAAAAGTGGAGAAGATACTTCTTTGGTTTCTGTCGATGTGACAGACCGCGAAGTTATCTTGGTGGATGATGTGCTCTATACAGGTCGTACCATCCGTGCTGCTATTGACAATATTGTAGGTCATGGCCGTCCTGCGCGCGTGAGTTTAGCAGTTCTAGTCGATCGTGGACATAGAGAATTGCCAATCCGTCCAGATTACGTTGGAAAGAATATCCCAACCAGTCGTTCTGAAGAAATCATCGTAGAGATGGCAGAACTTGATGGCCAAGACAGAGTTCTGATTACTGAAGAAGCTTAGAAAGCTAAAGGAGTAGCCATGTCAGAAAATCAACAAGCATTGAACCATGTGGTGTCCATGGAAGACCTCACTGTCGATCAAGTGATGAAATTGATCAAGCGAGGAATTGAGTTTAAAAACGGAGCTCAGCTTCCCTATGAAAACCACTCGATTGTTTCTAATCTTTTCTTTGAGGATTCTACACGGACGCATAAGTCCTTTGAAGTCGCAGAGATTAAACTGGGGCTGGAACGACTTGACTTTGATGTGAAGACTAGTTCAGTCAATAAGGGTGAGACACTTTATGATACCATTTTGACTCTGTCTGCTTTAGGAGTGGATGTCTGTGTGATCCGTCACCCAGAGGTCGACTACTACAGAGAGTTGATTGCTAGTCCGACGATTACGACTTCCATCATCAATGGTGGAGATGGTTCGGGACAACACCCTAGCCAGAGCTTGCTGGATTTGATGACCATTTATGAGGAATTTGGTCACTTTGAGGGACTCAAGGTTGCTATTGCAGGTGACTTGGACCACTCACGTGTTGCCAAATCTAATATGCAGATTTTGAAACGCTTGGGAGCTGAACTTTACTTTGCTGGACCTGAGGAATGGAGAAGTCAAGAGTTTGCAGACTATGGACAGTTTGCAACCATTGATGAAATCATTGATCAGGTGGATGTCATGATGTTTCTCCGTGTGCAACATGAACGTCATGATAGTGGAGCTATCTTTTCAAAAGAGGACTACCATGCCCAACATGGCTTGACTCAAGAACGTTATGACCGTTTGAAAGAAACAGCAATCCTTATGCATCCAGCTCCAGTCAACCGTGATGTAGAAATCGCAGACCGCTTGGTTGAAGCACCAAAATCACGGATTGTCCAACAAATGACCAATGGTGTCTTTGTTCGAATGGCAATCTTAGAATCCGTACTGGCGAGTAGAAACGCCAACTAAAACACAAGACGTTAAAAGACGCCAGTGAGCGTCCACGAGAGGTGAAAATATGACAAAAAGACTTCTAGTATTAGAAGATGGCACAGTTTTTGAAGGCAAGGCCTTCGGAGCAGATATCGATGTAACAGGTGAAATTGTCTTTAATACAGGTATGACTGGCTACCAAGAATCCATTACAGACCAGTCTTATAATGGACAAATCTTGACCTTTACTTATCCTTTAGTAGGAAATTATGGAATCAACCGTGATGATTACGAATCCATCATTCCAACTTGTAAGGGAGTCGTTGTTTTTGAAGAAGCACGTAGAGCAAGCAACTGGCGCAACCAAATGACCTTGGATGAATTCTTGAAAGCCAAGAAAATACCAGGTATCTCAGGTATTGATACGCGTGCACTTACCAAGATTATCCGTAAGCATGGTACCATGCGTGCAACCTTGACCCATGTTGGGGACAGCATGGACCATGTAACTGACCAGCTCCAAGCGACAGTCTTGCCGACAGACAATATCAAGCAGGTTTCTACTAAAACATCCTATCCAGCTCCAGGAGTTGGTTTGAGCGTGGTGCTAGTGGACTTTGGTCTCAAACACTCAATTCTACGTGAACTTTCTAAACGCAACTGTAATGTGACGGTTGTTCCGTATTCGACAACGGCTGAAGAAATTCTCCATCTCAATCCTGACGGAGTTATGTTGTCAAACGGTCCAGGTAACCCAGAAGATGTTCCACAGGCACTGGATATGATTCGTGGTGTGCAAGGAAAAATTCCAATCTTTGGTATCTGTATGGGGCACCAACTCTTTGCAATGGCAAATGGTGCTAAGACCTACAAGATGAAGTTTGGTCACCGTGGATTTAACCATGCGGTACGTGAAATTGCTACAGGACGTGTGGATTTTACAAGTCAGAACCATGGTTATGCAGTCAGCCGTGAGGATTTGCCAGAACACTTGATTATCACCCACGAAGAAATCAATGACAAGTCAGTTGAAGGTGTGCGTCACAGATATCAACCTGCTTTCTCTGTTCAATACCATCCAGATGCAGCCCCTGGTCCACACGACGCTAGCTACCTATTTGATGAGTTTATCGAGATGATGGAAGCTTTTAAACAATCAAACTAAGAACGAGTAAAAGCTCGTCGGAGAATTTATGTAACTGAACACGGACGGAAAGCTCGGAATTTAGAGAAACCAATTTGGATTGTCAATCCTTCTTTGGTTTCCTAAAATTCAATCGCTTTCTATTCGTCCTTTGTATCTTATTTAATGTCGCCCTGAGAGGCGACGAATAGAAAGGAGAAGATACATTGTTCGCGGAAGTGAACACGCCCTAAGAACTGTGTGAAAAAGATAAACATCGTCTTGACGCTGAAGGCGTCTGCACCGAGTTTCCTATTTTTATTGTGTTCTTTACGGGCTTTGTATCATAAACTATGCCTAAACGTACTGATATTCAAAAAATTATGGTGATTGGTTCTGGTCCGATTATTATTGGTCAGGCTGCTGAGTTTGACTACGCTGGGACCCAGGCCTGCTTGTCGTTGAAAGAGGAAGGTTATGAGGTTGTTTTGGTTAACTCAAACCCTGCCACCATCATGACGGACAAGGAGATTGCGGACAAGGTTTACATCGAACCGATTACACTTGAGTTTGTGACACGTATTCTTCGTAAGGAACGTCCAGATGCCTTGCTTCCAACTCTTGGTGGCCAGACAGGACTCAATATGGCCATGGAATTGTCTAAAAACGGTATCTTAGATGAATTGGGAGTAGAACTTCTTGGGACTAAATTGTCTGCCATTGACCAAGCCGAGGACCGTGACCTCTTTAAACAATTGATGGAAGAATTGAACCAACCAATTCCAGAGTCTGAAATTGTCAACACAGTCGAAGAAGCAGTTGCCTTTGCAGCAACAATTGGCTACCCAGTCATTGTCCGTCCAGCCTTTACACTTGGTGGTACTGGTGGTGGTATGTGTGCCAACGAGGAAGAATTGCGTGAAATCGCTGAAAACGGGTTGAAATTGTCACCTGTTACCCAATGTTTGATTGAGCGTTCAATCGCAGGCTTCAAGGAAATCGAATACGAAGTTATGCGTGACTCAGCTGACAATGCCCTCGTTGTTTGTAACATGGAAAACTTTGACCCAGTTGGGATTCACACAGGAGATTCTATTGTATTTGCCCCTGCTCAAACCATGTCCGACTATGAAAACCAAATGCTACGTGATGCGAGCTTGAGCATCATTCGTGCCCTCAAAATTGAAGGTGGATGTAACGTTCAGCTAGCTCTTGATCCACACAGCTTCAAGTACTATGTCATCGAAGTAAACCCACGTGTATCGCGTTCTTCAGCCCTTGCTTCTAAGGCGACAGGTTATCCGATTGCTAAGTTAGCTGCTAAGATTGCAGTTGGTTTGACTTTAGATGAGGTCATCAACCCAGTTACAGGTTCAACCTATGCCATGTTTGAACCAGCCCTTGACTACGTGGTTGCCAAGATTCCTCGTTTCCCATTTGACAAGTTTGAAAAAGGTGAGCGCCGTCTTGGTACCCAGATGAAGGCCACTGGAGAAGTCATGGCAATCGGTCGTAACATTGAAGAATCTCTTCTTAAGGCTTGCCGCTCCCTTGAAATTGGGGTGCATCACAATGAAATGCCTGAACTTGCAGCAGTTTCTGATGATTCCTTGATTGAAAAAGTAGTCAAAGCCCAAGATGACCGTCTCTTCTATGTGTCAGAAGCTATTCGCCGTGGTTACACACCAGAAGAAATTGCAGAACTTACAAAAATCGATATCTTTTATCTCGATAAACTCCTACATATCTTTGAAATTGAGCAGGAGTTGGGTGCCCATCCACAAGATCTTGAAGTTTTGAAAACTGCAAAATTGAATGGATTTTCAGACCGTAAGGTTGCTGAGCTCTGGAAAACGACAGCTGACCAAGTTCGCCAGCTTCGTTTGGAAAACAAGATTGTCCCAGTCTACAAGATGGTCGATACTTGTGCGGCAGAGTTCGACTCTGAAACGCCATATTTCTATTCAACCTATGGATGGGAAAATGAATCTATCAAGTCTGATAAGGAATCTGTACTAGTTCTAGGTTCTGGTCCAATCCGTATCGGTCAAGGGGTAGAGTTTGACTACGCAACAGTTCACTCTGTTAAGGCAATTCAGGCTGCTGGCTACGAAGCCATCATTATGAACTCAAACCCGGAGACAGTTTCAACAGACTTCTCTGTATCTGATAAACTCTACTTTGAACCATTGACTTTTGAAGATGTGATGAATGTCATCGATTTGGAGCAACCAAAAGGTGTTATTGTTCAGTTCGGTGGTCAAACAGCTATCAACCTAGCTGAGCCATTGGCTAAAGCAGGTGTGACTATTCTTGGTACTCAAGTAGCTGACCTAGACCGTGCGGAAGACCGTGACCTCTTCGAGCAAGCTCTAAAAGATTTGGATATTCCACAGCCACCAGGACAAACGGCTACCAATGAAGAAGAAGCAGTGCTTGCAGCTCGCAAGATTGGCTTCCCAGTTCTTGTCCGCCCATCTTATGTACTTGGTGGACGTGCCATGGAAATCGTTGAAAACGAAGAAGACCTTCGTTCTTACATGCGAACTGCTGTTAAGGCTAGTCCAGACCACCCAGTTCTTGTTGACTCTTACATCGTTGGGCAAGAGTGCGAAGTTGATGCCATCTCAGACGGGGAAAATGTTCTCATCCCTGGTATTATGGAGCATATCGAACGTGCCGGTGTCCACTCAGGTGACTCAATGGCCGTTTACCCACCACAAACCTTGTCGCAAAAGGTGCAAGAAACAATCGCAGACTATACTAAACGCCTAGCAATCGGTCTTAACTGCCTTGGAATGATGAACATCCAGTTTGTTATCAAGGATGAAAAAGTCTACGTTATTGAGGTCAATCCACGTGCCAGCCGTACGGTTCCATTTCTTTCTAAAGTGACCAATATCCCTATGGCTCAAGTAGCAACCAAGCTCATTCTTGGTCAAAAACTTGAAGAACTTGGCTACCAAGATGGACTTTACCCTGAAAGCACTCGAGTTCATATCAAGGCACCTGTCTTCTCCTTTACCAAACTAGCTAAGGTAGACAGCTTACTTGGTCCTGAAATGAAGTCAACAGGGGAAGTTATGGGTTCTGATACGACTTTGGAAAAAGCTCTATATAAAGCCTTTGAAGCTTCTTACCTACACTTGCCAACCTTTGGTAATGTTGTCTTTACTATCGCTGATGATGCCAAAGAAGAAGCCTTGGACTTGGCTCGTCGTTTCCAAAATATTGGCTATGGAATCCTCGCGACAGAAGGGACAGCAGCCTTCTTTGCTAGTCATGGATTGCAAGCCCAACCTGTTGGTAAGATTGGTGATGACGATAAGGATATTCCAAGCTTTGTTCGTAAAGGAAGAATTCAAGCTATCATTAATACAGTAGGAACAAAACGAACTGCTGACGAAGATGGAGAGCAAATCCGACGTTCAGCCATTGAACACGGGGTGCCCCTCTTCACAGCCCTAGATACAGCTAACGCCATGCTTAAAGTATTGGAAAGTCGTAGTTTTGTCACAGAAGCAATCTAGTTGAGAAAATTTTTCACAGTTTTAAAGCCAGCGTTTTCTGACGCTGGCTTTTGCAATACTGGTGTTGCTTATTTCAACTATCATGCTTTCTTTAAGAATCGTTCCAAAATGTGATATAATAAGAATAAATTGGAAATAGGTAAACTATTTTCATTTTATTTTCAAAACTCCATTAATAAACTAGGTAAAGACTTGATTAGAAAGCGAATATTCCTATGTCTTCTTACAAAAAGTTCTCTCTTTCTGAGATCAATCAATCTATTGAAACTCCCAATAATAATCATTTTTGGCAAAATCTAAAAGCATTTTTAGGGCCTGGAGCTCTTGTAGCAGTTGGTTATATGGATCCTGGAAATTGGATTACCAGTGTGGTTGGTGGTGCCTCCTACAAGTATAGCCTCCTATTTGTTATTTTGATTTCCTCCATTATTGCTATGCAGTTACAACAGATGGCTGGAAAGCTCGGTATCGTGACTAGGATGGATTTAGCGCAGGCAACAGCTCATCATGCTCCCAAGTGGCTCCGCTATAGTCTGTGGGTGATTTTAGAATTAGCTTTAATGGCGACAGACTTGGCTGAGGTTTTAGGTTCAGCGATTGCCTTGAATCTTTTGCTTAAAATACCGATTATGATGGCTATCCTCCTAACGGTTTTAGATGTATTTCTTTTGCTTTTGTTGATGAAATTTGGCTTCAAGAAGATTGAAGCTATTGTTACAACCCTTATCTTAACCATATTAGGAATATTTTCTTATCTGGTGGCTTTATCTAATCCAAGTATGCAGGGGATCTTTGGTGGTTATTTACCAACTTCGGCTTTGTTTGAAAGTCCCCTGCCAGGGCATGAGAGTCAACTGACTTTGGCTTTAGGGATCGTAGGAGCGACAGTCATGCCCCATAATCTTTATCTTCATTCATCCCTATCTCAAACAAGGAAAATCAACCATAAGGATACAAAGGATGTTCGAAAAGCTGTACGTTTTATGACCTGGGACTCAAATCTTCAGTTATCCCTAGCCTTTGTTGTCAATTCCTTGCTTCTCATTTTAGGAGCATCGCTCTTTTTTGGTCATGCGTCTGAAATTTCAGCATTCTCTCAAATGTACAATGCTTTACAGGATTCGACAATAGCAGGAGCAATAGCTAGCTCAACTCTGTCAACCTTATTTGCTCTAGCCCTCTTAGCAAGTGGTCAAAATTCTACTATCACAGGTACCTTGACAGGACAGATTGTCATGGAAGGTTTCTTGCATATGAAATTGCCTCAGTGGATCATCCGTATCGGTACACGTATTTTTGCTTTGATTCCTGTGATCATAGTCGCTGTCTTATTTGGACATCAAGAAAAAACCTTGGATCAGTTGTTGGTCTATTCACAGGTCTTTCTTTCCATCGCTCTTCCGTTTTCAATCTTCCCCTTAATCTATCTGACCTCTAAGAAGTCAGTGATGGGAGAATTTACCAATGCTAAGTGGAATACAATCCTTGGCTACCTAGTTTCAATCATCTTGACCATTCTCAATATCAAGCTGCTTTTCGATATTTTTTAAATTCGTTTAAATCAGGTCTCGGCATCAGCTTGAGAATTGATAAAGAGATAATAGTAGTGGTTGACTTATGAAAAGAAGTAAAAAAGAACAGTCGAAACTGTTCTTTTTTATCATTATTTGAGACCGTATTTTTTGTTGAAACGATCCACGCGTCCATCTGCTTGAGTGAACTTTTGACGTCCAGTGTAGAATGGGTGTGAGTCTGATGAAATTTCCACACGGATCAATGGGTAAGTTTCGCCTTCGAACTCAACTGTTTCGTTAGAGCGTTTTGTTGAACCGCTAAGGAATTGGTAACCAGTAGTTGTGTCCATGAAGACAACTGGGCGATATTCTGGATGGATATCTTTTTTCATTTTGCAATATTTCCTTTCTGCCATGGTCTCTTTGCGAGCCATAGATTGTTACCATACTAGTCTATCAGATTATGAAATGTTTGGCAAGTATTTTATCAGTTTTTAAGCAAGTTTTTTAACTTTTGGTATATGATTTCGTTTTCCTCTAGGCTATAGGAATTAGCACCGCTTGCTAGAGGGTGGCCTCCTCCATCATGTTCCTTGGCAATTTCATTGATAGGATGGATTTTACTGCGTAAGCGAACACGGTAGTGGCCATCAGCCTGTTCTACAAAAATTCCCCAGAGACTAACACTGTCAATGCGTCCAGGTGCTCCAACAATAGCGGCAGTTTCAGCATCGGTAACATTGAATTGTTTCAAGACTTCTTGACTCAGGATAACGCGCGCTGCACCATTTTCATCCACTTCCAGATGGTCGTAGATGTAGCCCTGTAGTTTAGCAATTTTGTAGCTCATAGTGTCCATTTTGCGAGTGAGAGACGCAAAGTCAAAGTTATGTTCTCTCAGAAAGGCAGCCAGGCGAAGAGTCCGTGCAGTGGTAGAAGGGTAGAGGAAACGACCTGTATCACCAACGATTCCTGCAAAGAGCAACTCAGCAGCTTGATCTGACAAGGCCAGATGGGTTGTTTCAGCAAATAGGGTAATCATCTCACTAGCGCTGCTTGAACTAGTATCCACCCAAGATAGATCACCATATACATCATCATTTGGATGGTGGTCAATCTTAATGAGAAAATCACCTTGACTATAGCGTTTATCATCGATACGAGCAGTATTAGCCGTATCACAGACGATGACAAGTGCCCCTTGGTAGACACTATCTTCAACAAGATCCATCTCCGCCATCCAGGTCAAAGTTGGTTCATTAAAACCTACGGCTTTAATAGTTTTTTCTGGGAAATGATGTTTGAGAAGAGCTTTCAAGCCCACCTGACTTCCTAAGGCATCAGGGTCTGGTTTCATATGACGATGAATGATAATCGTGTCGTATTCTTTGATTTTTTCTAAAATTTGATGGCAAATGTCCATAAATAACCTCAATTCTTTCTCATTTCATTGTAGCACAAGAATTTTTATTTTTAAAATGAAAAAGATGTGATATAATGGAGAAAGATAAATTGAGGAGGACGATATGGCATTAGCAAAAATTGTATTTGCCAGTATGACCGGTAATACCGAAGAAATTGCAGATATTGTAGCAGACAAATTACGTGACTTGGGCTTGGATGTCGATGTTGATGAATGTACAACTGTTGACGCTTCAGACTTCTTGGAAGCAGACATCGCTATCGTTGCGACCTATACTTATGGCGATGGAGAATTGCCAGATGAGATGATGGACTTCTACGAAGACCTAGCTGACCTCAACTTGAATGGCAAAATCTACGGAGTGGTCGGATCAGGAGATACCTTCTACGATGAATTCTGTAAGGCTGTCGATGACTTTGACCGCGTTTTTGTAGCGACAGGAGCAGAAAAAGGTTCAGAGTGTGTTAAAGTTGATCTTTCTGCCGAGGAGGAAGATATTGAACGCTTAGAACAATTCGCAGAAGAATTGGCTGCTAAAGTAGGATAATCATAAAAGTGCACTGATGCAATCAATCAGTGCATTTTTCTTATCATGACTTGGGATTTTACTAGCCTATTTGGTGGCTTTTTGATACAATAATTCAAATAAAGGAGGAGACTGTATGGATTTAGATATTATTCGTCAAGAAATTGATCAAATCGACGACCAAATTGTCAAACTGTTAGAAGAAAGAATGCATTTAGTTGAAGGGGTTGTTGCTTATAAGAAGGCTTCAGGGAAACCGATTTTAGATACTAAGAGAGAAGAAGTTATTTTTGAAAAGGTTAGAAGTCGTGTAGGAGATAAGCGCTATCAGGAAACTATTGTCGCGACTTTTTCGGATATACTCAAACGTTCGCGTGATTATCAGGATCAAAATATCAAATGAAAAAAGAGCAATTTTATCCGCTAGGAATTTTTCTAGCTGCTATGTTGGGCGGACTTGTTCGCTATCTAGTTTCCACTTGGTTACCAGCCAGTCCAGATTTTCCTTGGGGAACTCTCTTTGTCAACTATCTGGGAATTTTCTGCCTGGTTTATCTTGTCAAGGGCTATCTGGTCTATAAGGGGACAAATAAAGGTGTTATTTTAGCACTGGGTACAGGTTTTTGTGGTGGTTTGACAACCTTTTCTAGTCTAATGCTTGATGCTGTAAAATTACTGGATACAGGGCGTTACCTTAGTTTAGTCCTGTATTTGCTTTTGAGCATCGGTGGAGGACTGCTTTTAGCTTACTATTTAGGGAGGAAGAAATGGTAATGGTCTATCTTGTAATTGCTTGTGGCTTAGGAGCACTCGTACGGTATTTCTTTTCCCGCTATAATCAAGCTTCTAAATTGCCACTCGGAACGCTGATAGCCAATCTTTTAGGTTGTTTTTTGATTGGACTTTTCTATAATCATGTGGAATCTAAGGAAGTTTATGCTATTTTAGCGACGGGTTTTTGTGGAGGTTTGACAACTTTTTCGACCTTGAATGATGAACTGCAAAGACTGCTAAGTGATAAGAAGATATTTTATTCTTACCTGACTTTGACCTACCTAGGTGGTTTAGTTGCGATTTTTTTAGGAATTCTGTTGTAAATTTCTTTACTTTTTTGTGGAAATTTGGTAAACTGTATCTTGTGTGTAATGGACGCACAAAAATACAGTTTATCCGCTGAGGAAGATTCCTCAAGATTGACAAAGATAGGAGAATAAAATGAATCCATTAATCCAAAGCTTGACTGAAGGTCAACTTCGTACTGATATCCCATCATTCCGTCCTGGTGACACTGTTCGTGTACACGCGAAAGTTGTCGAAGGTAACCGTGAACGTATCCAGATTTTTGAAGGTGTTGTTATCGCACGTAAAGGTGCTGGTATCTCAGAAAACTACACAGTTCGTAAAATCTCTAACGGTGTAGGTGTTGAGCGTATCTTCCCAATCCACACTCCACGTGTTGAAAAAATCGAAGTTGTTCGTTACGGTAAAGTACGTCGTGCGAAATTGTACTACTTGCGTGCTCTTCAAGGTAAAGCAGCTCGTATCAAAGAAATCCGTCGTTAATTCGACTAAAAAACTCTGCTTCTTCAGCAGAGTTTTTATCTAGCTCCCTTAGTTCAATGGATATAACAACTCCCTCCTAAGGAGTAGTTGCAGGTTCGATTCCTGCAGGGGGCAGTAAATCAATCAAAAAGCACTGAATGGTCAGTGTTTTTTCTTGTCCAAAAATGAAAACCATTTCAGATGAAAACGGAGGTGTGGTATAATAGTAGAAAGTATATATACTTTTCTAATCGGGTTTCTATCGTTCTAATAGGATAGAATTAAGTATTACAATCTAAGCTTTGGAGAAGGATTATTATTACTTGTTCTTTTTAATACTCACTTTAAGAAAGATTCTATTTTTATGATAAAAAAATTTGCTTTAATACTAATTTCTTTTTTTACAATCCTGTTATTTTTCATTGGACCAACTCACGCAGATCTAGTGATACCAGATAGGCCTTCTAATGGTATTTATGATCCAAACCATTATTTATCAGAGGTTGTTTCAGATAAAATAATAGAATTAAATGGTAAATCGGATACTCAAATTGGTATTTATATTGTTGAGAGTTTGAATAGTGAATCTATAGAAAAGTCAGCCAATACGATTGCCAGATCTTGGAAAATTGGCTATTCGGATTCAAATAAGGGTGCATTATTATTGATTGCTATAAAAGATAGAAAGTTTCGTATTGAGACTTCTAATAACCTAGCTACTATATTGACTGATACAAAAGCTAGGGAAATCTTAGATGCCTCTCGTGATAAGATGCGAGCCAAAGACTATGATGGAGCTGTGATTGATATAATCCAAAACATATCCAATCAAGATTATGACTTAGCTGATGCACCTGTAGTAGAGAGAAATTATTTTTATGAAGTCCCTAAAGCTATATGGGAACTAGTAGTAGAAATTCTTGATCATTTCGGTGTAATTTTTATGATTTCTTTTGTGGTACTTTTTCTTACAGAAGGTAGGGTTTCGGGTAGGAAACGGAGATCTAATAAATTCTATTATGGTAAGGATAAATTATACCCTGATGATAAAGATTTTATAAATGATGGTTCTTGGTCACAAAAAGCATTAACAGCTTACCATATTAAAAATTCAGATGAGTATCATAATGAGAGTAGTAGTGATTCCTCATCGCCTTGGTCGAGTGATGATTGGTCGAGTGATGATTGGTCAGGTGGTGGTTTTGATGCTGGTGGATCATCAAGTGATTGGTCAGGTGGTGGTTTTGATGCTGGTGGATCATCAAGTGATTGGTAATTTAGCTTATTTCATAGTGAGTTACCTGCCTTGATCATTTAAAAAAATGATGGTATAGAAAATTCTTGATTTGGAAAAAACCGCTCAGCTGAGCGGTTTTCGTCTATTCATACCCTTTTACAGTACCCATGTACGGATGGCATGGGCAACGCCGGATTCATCGTTAGATTTAGTTATGTATTTGGCGATTTTTTTGATTTCTGGATTTCCATTTTCCATGACAACTGGATTGCCAACGACTTCCAGCATGGCACGGTCATTTTCTTCGTCACCGATCGCCATGGTTTCATCTTTGGTCAATCCTAGTTTTTCAGCTAAGTGAGTGATGGCTGAACCCTTATCTACATTCTTTTTAAGGAGTTCGAGGTAGAAAGGAGCCGATTTGTTGATGGAGTAGCGTTCGTAAAATTCTGCTGGGATTTTTTCAATGGCAGCATCGAGAATCTCAGGTTCATCGATGAACATACATTTAACGATTTCCTTGTCAGCCATTTCTTCAGGGGTGCGGTAGAAGATAGGCATGCTGACGAGGGTTGATTCGTGCACAGTGTATTTTCCGATATTGCGATTTGCAGTGTAGATACCATCCTTAGTAATAGCATGCATGTGAACACCGAGCTTACGACTGAGGAATTCCATATCCAGATAATCCTCATAGGTTAAGGATTCGCTGATAATCTCATGTCCAGTAGCAGTTTCTTGGACAAGGGCACCGTTGAAGGTCACCACATAGTCACCCTCGTCTCTCAACTGCAAGTCGTCCAGAAGTTTGGCAACACCTGCGATAGGGCGGCCAGTTGCAATTACGACTTTGACACCAGCTTGTTTGGCATCTTGGATGGCAGAAAAGACTTTAGGAGTGATTTCCTTTTGGCTATTGACTAGGGTTCCGTCGATATCAACGGCAATTAGTTTAATACTCATAAATTTCCTCTTCTAGTTTTTATTTGGGGTAAAATGATCGTTCTCAATCAAGTGTAAAAATTGCTGGGTGATGCTTGCGAAGATGCTGTTTTGGTCTAACATTTCTTTCGGGAAATAGAAGCGATTGTCTCCGTGGCGACTACCAGCAAGGGATTGGACGATAGGAGACAGGCTAGAGAGTTCAGCCAGTTCTCCATTTTTTTGTAAAATCTCAATCTGTGTCCGTGGATTTTCAGATTCGGGACGATAGATATCATAAGGGAGGTCAAAGTTCTTATGAATGGCAGTATAGTAGTCGGGATCAAAGCCAATGTCTTCAACCAATTTTCTCATGCTAGCGAGCTGGTCTTGATCTTCTTGTGAAAAGGTAATGGATTTAAAGACCTTGCGGTTGACAAAGCGTTGCGACAAATCTGCGAGAATCTTGTCAGGACTGGTCATCCAGAGTTGGAAATAGGTATTCATCACACCATCATCCAGAGCTAGATAGTCAGACAAGGTCACATTTTTTTCAAAGAAAGGCAGGAGATGTGGAGATGTTCGTGCAAAGAAATCTTTGTCTTTAGGATAGAGTTCCTTGGCGCGTTTGAGGAGATTCTGCAGGAGAACTTCCATGGCCCGTGTTGCTGGGTGGAAATAGACCTGCATATACATCTGGTAGCGACTGAGGACGTAGTCTTCGATGGCGTGCATGCCATTGCGCTGAAAGGCGATACCATTTTCGACAGGACGAATGACTCGAAGAATCCGAGTCAGGTCAAATTCTCCATAAGATGCTCCTGTAAAATAGGAGTCGCGCAAGAGATAGTCCATGCGGTCTGCATCAATCTGACTAGAAATGAGTTGTACGACCTGCTTGTTAGGATAGGTATGATCAATAACACTGGCTACCTTTTCTGGAAAGTCTGGCGCTACTTGTAGCAGGACTTGGTGAATCTCCGTTTCAGGACTTTGGATAATCTCCTGAGTAATGGCCTCATGGTCTGTATCAAAGAGATGTTCAAAAGTATGAGAGTAGGCACCATGCCCAAGGTCGTGTAAAAGAGCAGCGGTCATGGTCAAGAGAGACTCGGCAGGATTCCATTCCTCAGGATATTTTTCTTCGAAAATCTCTGTGATGCGTCGTGCAATTTCATAGACTCCTAGACAGTGGGAGAAGCGGCTGTGCTCCCCACCGTGGAAGGTATAACTGGAAGTTCCTAGTTGTTTGATACGACGCAAACGCTGAAATTCTTTTGTATTAATCAAGTCATAGATGATTTGATTATTGACATGGATGTAGTTGTGAACTGGGTCACGGAATACTTTTTCGTTCATATGACCATTATAGCAAAAAGCCAGAGTTTTTGGTAAAATAGTAGGACAAGAGACAAGAAAGAGGACCTGATGTGAAGATTCGGATGCGAAATACGATTCAGTTTGATGAGCAGTTGGAAGTGATTGATCAGCTTTATGATGTTGAAGTGCATGAAAAAGGAGATTATAGCTACCTGCTTTTCTATAATGAGGAAAAGGAAAAAGTAGTGATTAAATTTCATGGTCAAGAACTTGTGATGAACCGATTTTCCAATCCCAAGACCATTATGCGCTTTTTAAAGGATAGTGATAGTTTAGCCTATATTCCGACACCTATGGGTATGCAGGAGTTTATCATCCAAACGAGTCGTTATGAAGTTGATGGGCAAAAGATTGAGCTAGATTATCAACTACAAAATCAAGAGGGACATCCCTTTGCCAGCTATCAATTGGAAATTACTTGGGGCTAAGTATGACTGGGGGCTAGGTTATAGTAACGAAGCTGATAAAGTTTATGAAATCAAGCTTTTCTTGCACATTTTTAGTAGCTGAAACCTTTATTTTTTCAGATTAAGGTTATAACACTCATTCCATTACCTATTATTTATTAAAGCGAAATATAATACCCGTCTTCCCTAATACTTGTTCCAAATAAGTAAATAGGATTTGAGGCCTAGCGATTGTGATTATTGTATATTCAAAATCTAAAAATTGATAAAAGGGACAGTGAATGTCCCTTTTCATTTCTATAGAATTCAGAGTTTTAGATAGGATAGATTGGTAAATAATGAAGAAAATCTTTTGGAAAAATAGCCCCCAAAAAGGAGCTTTGTCTTCCAAAATAGTACTAACGTTATTCACGCTGTTTTTTCTTCTTTTTTTCGAGAGTCACTAAAAAGTAATCTATCTCCTTTTGAGACCTAAGGATGACAACTTTATCTGGATAGATTTCTTGACCCCACTTGTAGCGTTCCTTAGCGGATTTGCTCCGCCCATCCCAGAGAATCCATCTGATAAACTCCCAATTAAATTGTTCTTGACAACCAGCTGCCATACTTTCTCTGACCTTGCCTCGGTATGTGAGATACCGTTTAAAGGCTCGAAAGAGACAGGTCAATGGCGAAAAATTGAGAAAGATGATTTGGTCAGCTTCTTTCATTCTTTCTTCGTAATAGCACCAAGAATAATTACCATCAATGACCCAAGCTTCATGCTTGGTGAGAAAGTTTTTCATCTCAGTCAACATCCATTCGCGGTCACTGTCTTGCCAACCAGGTTGAAATTGGAGTGTGTCCATATGAAGTTTTGGAATGGAGTAGTAGTGAGACAACTTTTCAGCTAGAGTTGACTTACCAGCACCAGAATATCCGATAATTGCGATTTTCATTTTCTACCTTTTCCTATTTGGGGACAAAAAAACAGCCTCTATGGACTGTTTCTTATTTAGCAAGTTTAGCTGAAAGACGAGCTTTGTCACGGCTTGCTTTGTTTTTGTGAATCAAACCTTTAGTTTCTGCTTTATCGATAGCTGAGCTAGCAGCACGGAAAAGTTCTTCAGATGGGTTTGCCTCGAAAGCTTTGATAGCAGTACGCATAGCTGATTTTTGAGCTGAGTTCTTTTCGTTTTGTTTAACGTTCAATTCAGCGCGTTTGATAGCTGATTTAATGTTTGCCAATGTTCTTACCTCCATATTTACTAACTATACTATTATATCTGAAAACTTACGTTTTGACAAGGGAAAATTATTTTTTTAAGTAAATTTCATCAATTTCATGGTTCTTTGTTTTGTGCAGAATCACTTCCGCACGATTTCTGGTCGGTTCAATATAATTTTGCAAATTTGTGAGATTGATACTAGTCCAGACCTGATGGGCAAAGGATTCCACTTCTCCAATCGGCATTTGAGTAAAGCGATAGTAATAGCTATCAGGGTCGTTTTGGGCTAGGCTCAGCATTTTCAAGAAACGATCGAGATACCAACTCTCGATGTCATCCACTGCAGCATCAACGTAGATTGGAAAGTCAAAGAAGTCAGTAATGTAGAGACGCTCGTTTTGTGGATTTTGAAAGACATTGATTCCCTCAACAATCACAAAATCAGCAGCTTTGATGCTTTGCTTTTGCTCAGGTACGATGTCGTAGACTTCATGAGAATAGACAGGAATATCTACATCTTGTCCGTTTTTGATGCGGTCCAAGAAGTTGAGAAGAGCTTCCATATCGTAGCTTTCAGGAAATCCCTTGCGATTTAAAATCCCTTGTTCAATCAAGGTCTGGTTGGGATAGAGAAAGCCGTCAGTTGTTACCAACTCAACCCTAGCATCTGTAAGTGTACGGGACAGTAGGATTTGAAGTAGGCGACTGGTTGTGGATTTTCCAACGGCAACACTCCCAGAAACTCCAATGATAAAAGGCTGGGCTTTGCTTTCACGTTGAAGGAAAATTCCTTTTGAAAAGGCCAAATCATCCTTGGTACGTTTGTAAATCTGGATGAGATGGGCTAGGGGAAGATAGACATCGGTAACATCCTGCAAGCTAATCTGGTCATTAAAACTCTTGATGGATTCTAATTCCTCTTCTGTCAAAGGAGGTGTTGTCTTCCGATGTAAAGATTGCCAAGTCTGGCGACTGATTTTTTCAAAATGTAAAAATTCGTTGGTCATAAGTTTGTCTTTCTGATTCGATATCTTAGTATAGCATATTTTGGGACTAAAAACATCTAGTATCTTATAGAAAAAGTTTCTCTCGATTAAAACAATAATGACAAACTACATCGTATTGTCAAATTACTTGGAAACGATTTAATATTTCGTTAAATTATGGTAAAATAGTTTCATGAGTAAAATGTATTATGCAGAAAATCCTGACGCTGCTCACGACATTCATGAGTTGAGAGTGGACTTGTTGGGAGAAAAAATGACCTTTTTGACAGATGCGGGTGTTTTTAGCAAGAAAATGGTTGACTTTGGAAGTCAACTATTACTCAAGTGTCTTGAGGTCAACCAAGGAGAAACTGTCCTTGATGTAGGCTGTGGTTACGGACCTTTGGGTTTGTCCTTAGCTAAGGCTTATGGAGTTCAGGCGACCATGGTCGATATTAATAATCGTGCCTTGGATTTGGCGCGACAAAATGCTGAACGAAATAAAGTAGAAGCGACGATTTTCCAGTCCAACATCTATGAACAAGTTGAAGGCACATTTGACCACGTCATTTCCAATCCTCCTATCCGTGCGGGCAAGCAAGTGGTTCATGAAATCATTGAGAAAAGTAAAGCCTTTTTGGAAACTGGTGGAGATTTAACAATTGTTATCCAGAAAAAACAAGGGGCCCCAAGCGCTAAGTCTAAGATGGAAGAAGTGTTTGGCAATTGTGAAATTGTCAAAAAAGATAAGGGATACTACATCCTTAGAAGTGTGAAAGAATGAGAGCAGTTGATTTAATCCAAAAAAAACGAGACGGTCAAGAACTGACTTCGAGTGAAATTGAATGGCTGGTAGAAGGCTATGTGTCAGGAATTGTCCCTGATTATCAGATGTCTGCCTTTGCTATGGCTGTTTATTTCAAAGGAATGACGACTCGAGAAATCTCTGACCTAACTATGAAGATGGTCAAGACAGGGCAAGAGTTCGATTTATCAGCTATTGATGGGGTTAAGGTTGACAAGCATTCTACGGGTGGTGTTGGTGACAAGGTGACCTTGATTTTGGCTCCCCTTGTTGCTAGCTTCGGTGTGCCTGTGGCAAAAATGAGTGGTCGTGGTCTCGGCCATACAGGCGGAACAATTGATAAATTGGAGTCCATTAAGGGTTATCAAGTAGAACGTAGTCAAGAGGATTTCATTAATCAAGTGCAGGATATTGGAGTATCTGTCATTGGGCAATCAGATCAGCTGGTCAAAGCGGATAAGCTTCTCTACGCTCTCCGTGATGTGACCGCAACTGTTGACACGATTCCTTTGATTGCGAGTTCGGTAATGAGCAAGAAAATTGCGGCAGGAGCGGATGCTATTTTGCTAGACGTGACTGTCGGAGAAGGTGCTTTCATGAAGACGGTTGATGAGGCACGCGAATTGGCTCAAACCATGGTGGATCTTGGTAAGGCTGTTGGTCGAAAGACGGTAGCAGTGATTACGGATATGAGTCAGCCCTTGGGACGAGCGATTGGAAATCGTCTGGAGATCCTTGAAGCATTGGAGATTTTACAAGGTCAAGGCCGTCAGGATATTACCCACTTCATCTGTGAATTGGCTCAAATTATGCTTGGCCTGGCAAATGTAAACAAGACAGTTGAAGAAGTTCGCCAACATCTTGAGAATGGTCAAGCACTGGCTAAGTTTGAGGAGATGGTCAAATCCCAAGGTGGAGACTTGGAAGACCTCTATCGTCCTGTCAATGTTACCCATGTGGTGGAAATCCCTGCTCAGGAAACGGGTGTCATTTCAGCTCTTCCAGCTATGGAATTTGGGCTTTATGCTATGAGACTGGGGGCAGGCCGTGCAGTCAAGTCTGATGCCTTGGACTATGAAACAGGAATTGTTTTTGAAAAGAAAGTTGGAGATTCCGTTCAAAAGGGAGAAATTGTTGCAAAAGTATACACAAATGGGAAAATTTTTCCTCAGCTAGTTACAGATTTTCAAAAATATGTTAAAATAAATGATAGCGTGCAAAGTTTACGAGAAATTATAGAAATCATCTCATAAACCGCAGGAGAATCCGAAGATGAAATTAAATAAATATATCGATCATACGCTTTTAAAACAAGATGCGACAGAAAATCAAATTGATTGTTTGCTGTCTGAGGCTAGAGAGTATGATTTTGCCAGTGTTTGCGTCAATCCGACCTGGGTTGAACATGCTAAAAAAGGGCTTGAAGACACAGATGTCAAGGTCTGCACAGTAGTAGGTTTCCCCTTGGGAGCAACAACTTCAACTGTGAAATCTTTTGAAACCAAGGAAGCTATCCAAAATGGTGCAGATGAGATTGATATGGTGATCAATGTTGGAGCTCTCAAAACAGGTAATCTTGATTTGGTTGAGTCGGATATTCGCGCAGTAGTGGAAGCAAGTGGTGACAAGTTAGTGAAAGTCATTATTGAAGCTTGCCTTCTGACTGACCAAGAAAAAGTTGTAGCCTGCCAATTGGCCCAAAAAGCGGGAGCTGACTTCGTAAAAACTTCAACTGGCTTTTCAACTGGTGGTGCGACGGTAGCAGATGTTAGATTAATGCGTGAAACAGTTGGACCTGATATGGGAGTCAAGGCTGCTGGTGGAGCTCGTTCTTATGCAGATGCTCTTGCCTTTGTGGAAGCAGGGGCGACCCGTATCGGAACGTCAGCTGGGGTAGCCATTTTAAAAGGAGAATTGGCTGATGGCGACTACTGAGTTGATTGAACTAGCAATTGAAACCAGCAAGAAAGCCTATGTGCCCTATTCTCATTTTCCAGTCGGAGCTGTTTTAGTGGCGAAAGATGGTAGCACTTATACAGGTGTCAATATCGAGAATGCTAGTTATTCTTTGACTAACTGTGGAGAGCGTACAGCCATTTTTAAAGCAGTTTCCGAAGGTCAAAGAGAATTTTCAGAATTGATTGTCTATGGTCAGACTGAAAAACCAATTTCACCATGTGGTGCTTGTCGCCAAGTGATGGCTGAATTTTTTGAACAAGATCTAAAAGTGACCTTAGTCGCAAAAGATAAATCGACGGTCGAGATGACGGTCGGGGAATTACTTCCATACTCTTTTACAGACTTAAACTAGTCTGAGTCGCTCTCTGAGTGGCACGGTCCTTGAGGCCAACCAATCCATACTTGCAACATCGTTGCACATCTTATTTAGGAGGTTCAGTAATGAACAAGAAACAATGGCTAGGCCTTGGTCTAGTTGCAGTAGCAGCAGTTGGACTTGCTGCATGTGGTAACCGCTCTTCTCGTAACGCAGCTTCATCTTCTGATGTGAAGACAAAAGCAGCAATCGTCACTGATACTGGTGGTGTTGATGACAAATCATTCAACCAATCAGCTTGGGAAGGTTTGCAAGACTGGGGTAAAGAACACAATCTTTCAAAAGATAAAGGTTTCACATACTTCCAATCAACAAGTGAAGCTGACTACGCTAACAACTTGCAACAAGCTGCTGGAAGCTACAACCTAATCTTCGGTGTTGGTTTTGCCCTTCACAATGCAGTTAAAGATGCAGCAGAAGAGCACACTGATTTGAACTATGTTTTGATTGATGATGTGATTAAAGATAAAAAGAATGTTGCTAGTGTAACTTTCGCTGACAATGAATCTGCTTATCTCGCAGGTGTTGCAGCAGCTAAAACAACTAAGACAAAACAAGTTGGTTTTGTAGGTGGTATGGAGTCTGAAGTTATCTCTCGTTTTGAAGCTGGTTTCAAGGCAGGTGTTGCCTCGGTAGATTCATCTATAAAAGTACAAGTTGACTATGCTGGTTCATTTAATGATAATGCCAAAGGTAAAACAATTGCAGCGGCACAATATGCAGCTGGTGCAGACGTTGTTTACCAAGTAGCTGGTGGTACAGGTGCAGGTGTCTTTGCAGAAGCAAAATCACTCAATGAAAGCCGTTCTGAAAGTGAAAAAGTTTGGGTTATCGGTGTTGACCGTGACCAAGAAGTAGAAGGTAAATACACTTCTAAAGATGGTAAAGAATCAAACTTTGTTCTTGTATCTACTTTGAAACAAGTTGGCACAACTGTAAAAGATATTTCTAACAAAGCAGAAAAAGGTGAGTTCCCTGGCGGTCAAGTAATCGTTTACTCATTGAAAGATAAAGGGGTTGACTTGGCAGTAACAAACCTTTCAGAAGAAGGTAAAAAAGCTGTTGAAGATGCAAAAGCTAAAATCCTTGATGGAAGCGTAAAAGTTCCTGCAAAATAATGGATGGAAGTTATTTCTTAGGAAGCGGCCATCGGCCGCTTTTTAAGAGTTGAGACAAAGTCATTTTGTCTCAGTAAAGCTTGCTACTAGAGAAATTAGCAAGTTTTATTGAAATAAAATAAGACTCTGAAAGGAAGAGCACATGGCACACGAAAATGTCATTGAGATGCGTGATATTACCAAGGTGTTTGGTGAATTTGTTGCCAACGACAAAATCAACCTGCACTTACGAAAAGGTGAAATTCATGCACTTTTAGGAGAAAATGGGGCTGGAAAGTCCACGCTCATGAACATGTTAGCAGGGCTTCTTGAACCAACCAGTGGTGAAATTGTGGTCAACGGTCAAGTTGTCAATCTCGATTCACCATCTAAAGCAGCTAGCTTGGGAATCGGAATGGTTCACCAGCACTTTATGTTGGTAGAAGCCTTCACAGTGGCTGAAAACATCATTTTAGGTAGTGAATTGACTAAAAATGGTGTGCTAGATATTGCTGGAGCTAGCAAAGAAATCAAGGCTCTTTCTGAACGTTATGGCTTAGCTGTTGACCCTTCTGCCAAGGTAGCAGACATCTCAGTTGGAGCCCAACAACGTGTAGAAATTTTAAAAACCCTTTATCGGGGAGCTGATATCCTTATCTTTGATGAACCAACGGCTGTCTTGACTCCATCAGAAATTGATGAGTTGATGGCTATTTTGAAAAATCTTGTCAAAGAAGGAAAATCAATTATCTTGATTACCCACAAGTTGGATGAGATTCGTGCAGTTTCTGACCGAGTTACAGTTATCCGTCGTGGGAAATCAATTGAAACCGTCGAAATTGCAGGAGCTACCAATGCTGATTTGGCAGAAATGATGGTAGGTCGTTCTGTTTCCTTTAAAACAGAGAAGCAAGCTTCTCAACCAAAAGAAGTGGTCTTGTCTATTAAAGACTTGGTGGTCAATGAAAACCGCGGTGTCCCAGCTGTAAAAAATCTGTTCTTGGATGTTCGTGCTGGAGAGATTGTTGGTATTGCAGGGATTGATGGAAATGGTCAGTCTGAACTGATTCAAGCAATTACAGGTCTTCGCAAGGTTGAATCTGGTAGCATTGAGCTAAAAGGAGATTCAATTGTAGGCTTACACCCACGGCAGATTACAGAACTAAGTGTTGGGCACGTTCCAGAAGACCGTCACCGTGATGGCTTGATTTTGGAAATGATGATATCTGAAAATATTGCCCTTCAAACCTACTATAAAGAACCACATAGTAAAAATGGAATTTTGAACTATTCAAATATTACTTCTTATGCTAAAAAGCTAATGGAAGAATTTGATGTTCGTGCTGCCAGTGAATTTGTGCCTGCAGCTGCACTCTCAGGAGGAAATCAACAAAAAGCAATTATTGCTCGTGAAATTGATCGTGATCCTGATCTCCTTATCGTCAGCCAGCCAACTCGTGGTTTGGATGTCGGTGCCATTGAGTATATCCACAAGCGCTTGATTGAAGAGCGTGATAATGGCAAGGCTGTCCTTGTTGTCAGCTTTGAATTGGATGAGATTTTAAACGTCTCAGACCGTATTGCCGTTATCCACGATGGTAAGATTCAAGGTATTGTATCACCAGAAACAACCAATAAACAAGAACTTGGTGTCTTGATGGCTGGTGGAAACTTGGGAAAGGAGAAGAGTGATGTCTAAAAAATTACAACAAATTTCGGTTCCCTTGATTTCTGTCTTCCTAGGAATTTTACTTGGAGCCATTGTCATGTGGATCTTCGGTTATGATGCTATTTGGGGCTACGAAGAATTGTTCTATACAGCCTTTGGTAGTCTGCGTGGGATTGGTGAAATCTTCCGTGCTATGGGACCTCTAATCTTGATTGGTCTTGGTTTTGCTGTTGCCAGTCGTGCTGGTTTCTTTAACGTCGGACTTCCTGGTCAGGCTTTGGCAGGCTGGATTCTCAGTGGTTGGTTTGCCTTATCTCATCCAGATATGCCGCGTCCCTTGATGATTTTAGCGACTATCGTGATTGCCTTGATTGCTGGTGGGATTGTCGGCGCGATTCCGGGTATTCTTAGAGCCTATCTTGGGACATCAGAGGTTATCGTAACCATCATGATGAACTACATTGTCTTGTATGTAGGAAATGCCTTTATCCATGCCTTTCCTAAAGACTTCATGCAAAGTACAGATTCTACGATTCGTGTTGGGGCTAATGCAACCTATCAGACACCTTGGTTGGCTGAGTTGACTGGTAATTCGCGGATGAATATCGGTATTTTCTTTGCTCTCATTGCCGTTGCAGTCATTTGGTTCATGCTCAAGAAAACAACTCTTGGTTTTGAAATCCGTGCAGTTGGTCTTAATCCACATGCTTCAGAATATGCTGGTATTTCTTCAAAACGGACTATTATCCTATCAATGATTATTTCAGGTGCCTTGGCAGGTCTTGGTGGTGCTGTTGAAGGTCTGGGAACCTTCCAGAATGTTTATGTTCAGGGATCATCCTTAGCTGTCGGGTTTAACGGGATGGCAGTTAGTCTGCTTGCGGCCAACTCACCAATTGGTATTCTCTTTGCAGCCTTCCTATTTGGTGTTCTCCAAGTTGGAGCCCCTGGTATGAATGCGGCGCAGGTACCGTCTGAGCTTGTCAGCATTGTAACAGCGTCTATTATCTTCTTTGTCAGTGTTCATTACCTTATCGAACGCTTTGTCAAACCGAAAAAACAAGTTAAAGGAGGTAAGTAAAGATGTCTATTACAACCTTGCTCACCCTCTTGGTGTCTTCTATGCTGATTTACTCAGCGCCCCTCATCTTTACAAGTATCGGTGGTGTTTTCTCTGAACGTGGTGGTGTGGTAAACGTCGGCCTTGAAGGAATTATGGTTATGGGTGCCTTTTCTGGAGTCGTCTTTAACCTTGAATTTGCAGAACAATTTGGAGCAGCAACTCCATGGCTATCCTTGCTTGTAGCAGGATTGGTTGGAGGCCTCTTCTCTATCATCCACGCAGCAGCGACGGTTCATTTCCGTGCAGACCATGTTGTCAGCGGTACGGTATTGAACTTGATGGCGCCTGCCCTGGCTGTTTTCTTGGTGAAAGTTCTTTATAACAAAGGACAAACCGACAACCTAAGTCAGACTTTTGGACGCTTTGATTTCCCAGTCTTGGCAAATATCCCAGTTATCGGTGATATATTCTTCAAGTCAACAAGTCTGCTAGGTTATATCGCGATTGTCTTCTCATTCCTTGCTTGGTTTATTCTCTTTAAGACTCGCTTTGGTCTTCGTCTCCGCTCCGTCGGTGAACACCCTCAAGCAGCGGACACTTTGGGAATCAATGTCTACAAAATGAGATATTTAGGGGTTATCATTTCAGGTTTCCTAGGTGGAATTGGTGGAGCTATTTATGCTCAATCCATATCAGTTAACTTCTCAGTGACAACTATTGTTGGACCTGGATTTATCGCCCTTGCTGCGATGATCTTCGGAAAATGGAATCCAATCGGAGCCATGCTTTCTAGTCTCTTCTTTGGACTTTCACAAAGTTTGGCTGTTATCGGCTCTCAATTGCCATTCCTACAAGGAGTGCCTGCGGTTTATCTTCAAATCGCACCTTATGTTTTGACAATTCTAGTCTTGGCAGCCTTCTTTGGAAAAGCAGTCGCACCAAAAGCAGATGGTATCAACTATATCAAATCAAAATAAGCATACAAAAAAACGTCAGTACAGAACTGGCGTTTTATTTTTTAGGATGTTGGTGACTTAGGTTCAATCCCCAAGGGACCAAATTTTCAGTTTTATTTTTGATACGAGCGATATTGTCCTTATGACGAATGATAATCAAACTAGCAAGAGCTAGGATAATAGCGATGAAGAGAGGATCATAGTGATTCAGAATAAAACCAAAAAGTGGAAAAAGTAGGACCCCGATAACAGCCGCGATAGATGCTGTGACACTAGATAGTGAAATCATACTACCAAGATAGAGGGTTCCAAAGAAAACAACTGCTAGGTAGAGACAGAAGACAGGCGCAAATCCGAAAACCACTCCTGCACTGGTTGCGACAGCCTTTCCACCCTTAAATCCTGCAAAGATAGGGAAGGTATGTCCAATAACAGCCAAAAGTCCAAAGATGAGAGGCGAAACACCTTGCAGATGAAACATAATCGGAAGAAGTGTTGCTAGGGTTCCTTTGAAAAAGTCAATCACAAAGGTTGCCATACCAGCTTTCTTGCCTAAAATGCGGAAGGTATTGGTCGTTCCAGTGTTACCAGAACCATGCTCGCGCAGATTGATTTGAAAGAATACTTGTCCAATCCAGAGACCAGACGGAATCGAACCCAGCAGATAGGCTAGGATTAATAAAACTATTGTAATCATACTCCTATTATATCATGAAATGGAGAAGAAAGGCAGAGAATCTCTTCTGAAATTGTCACACCGGAGAAAGAAAAATTTTGCAAAATCCTTGGAAAACCTGTAGAATAGTAAAGATGAACGAATAGGAGGTTCCTTGTGTCAAAAAAGGAAATCAATATTAACAATTATAATGATGATGCCATTCAGGTGCTAGAAGGGTTGGATGCGGTCCGAAAACGTCCAGGGATGTATATCGGATCGACCGATGGCGCTGGGCTCCACCACCTAGTCTGGGAAATCGTCGATAATGCTGTCGATGAAGCCTTGTCTGGATTTGGTGACCGTATTGATGTGACCATTAATAAAGACGGCAGTTTAACGGTTCAAGACCACGGACGTGGGATGCCGACTGGAATGCACGCGATGGGAATCCCAACAGTTGAGGTTATCTTTACCATTCTTCACGCCGGAGGGAAATTCGGTCAGGGTGGCTACAAGACATCTGGTGGTCTCCACGGGGTGGGTTCTTCCGTTGTTAACGCTCTTTCAAGTTGGCTGGAAGTTGAAATTACCCGTGATGGGGCAATCTATAAGCAACGTTTTGAAAATGGTGGAAAACCTGTCACGACTCTGAAGAAAATCGGTACAGCACCCAAGTCTAAGACAGGTACCAAAGTGACCTTCATGCCAGATGCGACGATCTTTTCTACGACAGATTTCAAGTACAATACCATCTCAGAGCGTCTTAATGAATCAGCCTTTCTCTTGAAAAATGTGACCTTGTCTTTGACTGATAAACGAACAGACGAAGCGATTGAATTCCACTATGAAAATGGGGTACAAGACTTTGTTTCTTACCTCAACGAAGACAAGGAGACCTTAACGCCAGTTCTTTACTTTGAAGGGGAAGACAATGGTTTCCAAGTGGAAGTGGCCCTCCAGTACAATGACGGATTTTCAGATAACATTCTATCCTTTGTCAATAACGTTCGCACCAAGGACGGTGGAACGCACGAGACAGGACTCAAGTCTGCCATTACCAAGGTTATGAATGACTATGCTCGTAAGACTGGGCTTCTCAAGGAAAAAGATAAAAACCTTGAAGGGTCAGACTATCGTGAAGGACTAGCAGCCGTTCTTTCTATCTTGGTACCTGAAGAACATTTGCAGTTTGAGGGTCAGACCAAGGACAAGCTAGGAAGCCCTCTTGCTCGTCCCGTTGTGGATGGTATTGTGGCTGATAAGTTGACTTTTTTCCTTATGGAAAATGGGGAATTGGCTTCTAACCTCATCCGCAAGGCTATCAAGGCGCGTGATGCTCGTGAAGCGGCACGTAAGGCGCGTGATGAGAGCCGAAATGGGAAGAAAAATAAAAAAGATAAGGGCTTGTTGTCTGGGAAATTGACCCCAGCCCAGTCTAAGAATCCAGCTAAGAATGAACTCTATCTAGTCGAGGGGGATTCTGCCGGAGGTTCTGCCAAACAAGGCCGTGACCGCAAGTTCCAGGCAATCTTGCCTCTTCGTGGTAAGGTTATCAATACAGCTAAAGCCAAGATGGCGGATATCCTCAAAAATGAAGAAATCAATACCATGATTTATACCATTGGTGCGGGTGTTGGAGCAGACTTCTCCCTTGAAGATGCCAACTATGACAAGATCATTATCATGACTGATGCGGACACCGACGGTGCCCACATTCAGACTTTACTCTTGACATTTTTTTACCGCTATATGCGTCCACTAGTTGAGGCAGGCCATGTCTATATCGCTCTTCCTCCTCTTTACAAGATGTCCAAAGGAAAAGGCAAGAAAGAAGAAGTGGCCTATGCTTGGACAGACGGTGAACTAGAAGAACTCCGCAAGCAGTTCGGCAAAGGCGCAACACTCCAACGATATAAAGGTCTTGGTGAGATGAACGCGGACCAACTCTGGGAAACAACCATGAATCCAGAAACGCGTACCCTCATACGTGTCACCATTGAAGATCTGGCTCGCGCCGAACGTCGTGTCAATATCCTTATGGGAGACAAGGTTGAACCACGCCGTAAGTGGATTGAAGATAATGTCAAGTTTACGCTGGAGGAGAGTGGGGCGTTTTGATTGGAGAAAGTGATGATAGAAAGTATTACGTCTTATATTTTTGGTAAAGTTGCAGATTTTGCTCTTTCATCTTTAATGACAAAGTTGGATATTAAAGATAAAGAAGATAGAAAGAAAATAGAAAAAGCCATAAAAGATTTTAAAAAGCAGCTTACAGATAGACACATTGAAAATCCTTACTATGAGGATGTAATTAGCCTTTGGGAGGAGCATCAAGTTTGTGAAGAACTATTAAAAATTTGTTATAAGCGTTATAGGTCAGATAGTAAATTTAAAAGTTACTCAGAATTCAAAGAGTATCTCTCAGAAAAATTTGAAGAACGAACTGCTGTTAAGGACTTTTCAAATAATCTGATGGATGAATTGAAAAAATGCTTATATGATACAGTAAAGGATACTTCCAATTTTACACAGGCTGATATGGCGGCAATGCATAGTATGATAACTGAGCCAATTATAAATGAAATTCACAAATTGCCAGAAAACAATTCCAGCTTCACTCAGAGGGTTCCAGAAAATAACAAGACTACTCGACAACAATTAGAACAAGAAAAAACAAAAAGTCTTCCCCTCAATAGTGATTTTAATGTTGAGAAGGAAGTAGATGAAATAAAAAGAATATTGCAAGAATATTTTCTTATCGGAAATTATAAAAAGAATCTTCAAAAATTTTTTTCTGATGGGTATAAAAATTATTATCCGGTGAAGAAAAAAGAACAACATTTTACGTTTGACGAAAAATTTACTGCCATTGAGCAACATTATAATGGCGTTGATCAACTTTATGCTATTTTTGAATTTATTATAGATTTATATTCAGAAATTAAAAGTCAAAATAAGTTCGTGAGTTTCTATGTAACTTCTAAAAAATTTAAACAAATAGAAGAATCAGGCTGGATTCCGGAAAATGATGACGAGACAGAAATTTGGAAAGAAACTATTAAGCATATTTCTTTAGCAGATCAGTATGAAGCCTTACTTAAAAGATTGTATTATTCTTTAGATAAAACAAATCATAAACTGATTACTTTAGAAAATGGTAACAAGATCATTGTTGAAAAGAATGCCTATGCCTCGGAAGTTTCTCAGATTTTATCTGAATCGAATATGCAAGATGCGATAAAGGTTTTAGAATATAATCATTTTGCAAATAAGGGAAATATCAATCGTAAGAAAGAGATACTTCTTTCTTTAGCAGGCTATTTGGAGCCATATATCAAGGCATTTGAACATCCTGAAACACTACCTAAAGAATTAAAGGATATTTATAATGAATTAAAAATAGTGTTACAAACAAAAGGGGCTGAAACGGATAAGAAAGGCAAAAAGATTCCTAAGAAAATTGCTGTTTTTGATAATCTTTCTGAGATGTATAACAAAGGAGGGTTAAGACATAACAACGATAAGCAATATCATCTAAATATGAATGATGAGGAATTGGAACAATGGTATGATAATATTTATTCTTCCACCTTGTTTGTGATTCTCAGTCTGGAGATGGGAAGAAATTTGTCTAAGTTGAATGAATTGAAAAAGAAATGACTTCATCCCACACGAATAATCACCTTTCCCAGTTTTTAAACAAGAAAGCCCACCTGAAGAATATCTTATCTGGTGAGAACAACTCAAATCACACATGTGTGTGTTGAGTTATTGGAGTAAAATACGAATATTTAGATATGTTCTGAATTATTTTAGAGCAAAAACTTGAAAACACATCATTGAAAGAGAAGTTTTATGAAAAAAGAATATGGAATCACGAGTTTAACTGTACGCAATTTAGAAAACAACGAATTTTTCCAACTTCTATCTGAGAGCAAGGACGAGTTAGGGGCTTTTACAAAAGCCAATAAGTCTGAGTAAGTTTACGCAGCGAAGCTTGGGGATATGGAAAAACTTCTTGAGACCTTGACTGGTTTGCACCGTTCCAAGGCTAGTCAAACGGTAGCTAGCATGGAAGCGTCTGATCGTGAGCGTGATGATGCGCTTTCTACCTTGACTGGTTTGGTCAAGGCCTTCTCTCGTGTCAAAGAGGCAAGTAGCAAGGAAGCTTACGACAAACTCAGCAAACTTTTCAAAAATTATGCTGGGCTAATGAGTATGAGCTACGAAAAAGAGACAGAAGCTATTAACCATTTGCTAAAAGATACTGACTACCAAACTGCCCTTTCAACCCTGCATTTGAAAACTCATGTAGAAACCTTAACAAAGGCGTAGGCTCAGTTTGAAAAAGCCTATAAGGAGCGCCTGGCTGAGCAAAAAGGAAAGGCACCTATTCAAAATAAGGAAGTCCGTGCGAAACTGCAAGAAATCTATGATTTCCTTGTGGATTTTGCTGCAATCAACGCCTATGTTTATCCAGATAAGACGCAGTATGCTGTTCTCCGTAACCATCTCAACGCTATCCGTAGTCGCTATAAAAAATTAACACCAAAGAAAAGCAAGCAAGAAGCAGTAGCTGAGGAAAAGTAGCTTTCTTCTGAAGAAGTCCCTCAAAGATAGACGAGCTTTTGTAACATAAGGCGAAGTTTTGAAGTTCTAAAAGAATAGAAATGGGAACAAACATGGTATGGGAAAATAAACTAGGCATTACAAACTCAGCCCAGTTGGCAGATGCAGAAGAAAAACTGACAAAAAAACAAGCCGCCCTGCTTTTTCAGACAGGAGCTTTGTTCAAGATGGAAGTTGGCACTTTTTCAGGGCTGTCCGCTATTCACCATTATCTCTTTTCGGTCATCTATGATTTCGCTGGAAAGGTCCGTGATGTCAATAGTGCAAAGGATAACTTTCAATTTGCTCCCCGTATTTTTTTAGAGCAATCCTTACAGTATACTGACAAACTTCTTCATGACAATTTTGATCAAGTGATTGATAAGTACGCGGATATGAATATTGCCATCCTTTCCGTGAGGGGAATGGACGTGCCATGCGGATTTGGCTAGATTGTATGCTTCGTCAGAAGCTGAGAAAGTGGTAGATTGGAACGCCATTGATAAGGATGAATACCTGAATGCCATGAAGCATAGTGGAGTGTAGACTGGAGAACTCAAGTATCTCCTCCTCGATAATCTGACGGATGACCTCACTCAGGCCCGTTTCTTTAAGGGTGTGATGCTTCATATTATTACGAAGGGTACAGCCTTTACCAGACAGGGGAGTTATAAAGTTCAAGTAAAGGTGATGATTATCTTTTTTAGGGAAACAATCGCTAAAACTATTGGAGGTGCAGGATTGATTACGTTATTAATGATACCTTTTTTCCTCGTTCTCTTGGCTATTTTTGGAATTATATATGACTTAATGACCAGTAAAGGTAGAAAAGAGTGTGCTCGCACAGTATCCTTATTTATATTGAACATCCTCGCTATTGGTATCTGTCTATTAGATCTACCCATGGAAAGTAAACCATACTCAGGAATAGGGTTTATCTTATTTTATGCACTTGCTTTCACCCCTTTGATGATTGTTTTCTCACTATATACCCTCTATAGGATTGGAAAACATTATAGGTATTTTAAGAGTAAGTTCGCTATAATACTTCGCTTCAATGCCAGTTTACTTTTCCTCCTTTCGTTAGTGAATCTATTTGTGTTATGGAGAATTTTTAAAACATATCGTAGAAACGATATTACTTTACTTTATTTTATTTTAATCGTTTTAGGAATTGGTTCGACTTTCCAATTGATAGTAGGAGAACTTGAGAAGAAAAGAATACGAATCCTTCAGAAACAAGAGGAGCTAGACAGTTATGAAAAATAACTTAATTAAAGATAGGTGCAGAAAATACAGAAATCAAGAGCAAATGCTGAGATTGATTTTACAGGTGCCCGAAAATATACAAGTAGAAGCTGTCGCCATGTCTGGTTCACGAACTGATACAAAAGCACTAAAAGATGAGTTTCAAGATTATGATGTTGTTTATGTCGTGGACGATTTAGATAATCTGACGAGAGACCTTTCTTGGTTGGACTGGTTTGGCAAACGTATCATTGAGCAAGAGGTTACTCTGGGACATCGCCGTCTTTATCTCATGCTTTTTGAAGATGGTAATCGCATTGATCTAACCCTCTGTCCTAAAGAAGACATCAACGAGTGGGTGGATAGCGAGGCTTGCTTCACTGTTTTAGTAGATGATAAGGGCTTGTTTGAATCCTATTCTCCCAGTCCTCAGCGTTTCTGGATACATCCAGCTAGTGAGACGGATTTTAAAAAAGCCTGCAATGAATTTTGGTGGGTGTCAGCTTACGTGGTTAAAGGAATCTGTCGCCATCAAGTCATCTATGCGACGGACCATCTCTATGGAATCTGCCAACAAGAATTGCTCAAGCTTTTAGCTTGGCAAGTGGCAGCAGATAAGGGAACGGTCGATGTTGGCAAGAACTACAAGTGTCTCTTTAACTATATGTCTGCTGAGAAAGAGAAGGAATTCTCAAATCTGCTGGATTTTTCAAGTGTAGAGAAACTTACTCATTCATTGTTTGCTACGATGGACCTTTTCCACAGAGAAGCTCAAATCCTTGCTCAAAAGATGGGCTTTGACTATTATAAGAAAGTAGCTGAGAAGATGATTGAGTATGCTGAGGAAAGGTTGAGCTAGTATGCTAGATTATGTATTTGCTTTATTTTTCATGGGATTCCCAGGAGTCCAAATTTTAGTATTGGTGTCTTCTATATTTCTAGCTCTTAAAAGAAATAAGTTAAATAAAAGGGTGTATGGATTATTTTTCCCGATTGTTATAACCTTGTGTAATATTTGGCTTATTTCAATAGATCGCACAGAGCTTTTTGATGATGTTTTAAGATTCTATTTCTTTCTAATCTCTTTTTGTTTTCCAATGCTCATTACAGCAGTAATTTACCATGCTCTTCGATTGTCTTCTATCTATTCTCTATTAAGGTGGAAGATGATAGTTATTAGCTTTTGCTACTTAATTGGTTTAGTCTTCCATCTTCTTAATACTATGTATTGGAATGAAGTCTTTCATGGACATCAAAATGTATTTAATGCTTTGCTTATTGGGACCGTTGTTATTTCATTTCTTCCTTCCATATATTTATTTTTTGTACAAAGAAAAGTTGAACAAGTACCTACTAGCTAAATTTAAGTAAACTAAAATGTTTTAACCTGATAAAAATTTTCAAAACTTTAAACTACAGAAAGGATTGTTTGGTTCCTTAAGGTAACTGAACATGGGACTAATTCCCGTAAAATATCTTTTACTGCATAAAAACCTACTCTACATTCTTTGAAAGGAGTTGAACACGCCCTAAATGATGCGTGAAAAAGAAAAATTCTCTTGTGAGCTTTCTTACTTCAAGAATTTTCTATTTTCACTTGGTATTTACGGGCTCTGTATCCTATATGAGTAACATTCAAAACATGTCCCTGGAGGACATTATGGGAGAGCGCTTTGGTCGCTACTCCAAGTACATTATTCAAGACCGGGCTTTGCCAGATATTCGTGATGGATTGAAGCCGGTTCAGCGTCGCATTCTTTATTCGATGAATAAGGATGGCAATACCTTTGACAAGAGTTACCGTAAGTCGGCCAAGTCTGTCGGAAATATCATGGGAAATTTCCACCCACACGGTGACAGTTCTATCTATGATGCCATGGTTCGTATGTCACAGGACTGGAAAAATCGTGAGATTCTAGTTGAAATGCACGGTAATAACGGTTCTATGGACGGTGATCCACCTGCAGCTATGCGTTATACAGAGGCGCGTTTGTCTGAGATTGCAGGCTATCTTCTTCAGGATATCGATAAAAAGACCGTTCCTTTTGCTTGGAACTTTGACGATACCGAGAAAGAGCCGACAGTCTTGCCAGCAGCCTTTCCAAATCTTTTGGTCAATGGTTCTACTGGTATTTCGGCTGGTTATGCCACAGATATTCCACCGCATAATTTAGCTGAGGTCATTGATGCGGCGGTTTACATGATTGACCACCCAACTGCCAAAGTTGAAAAACTCATGGAATTCTTGCCTGGACCAGACTTCCCGACAGGAGGGATTATTCAGGGTCGTGACGAGATTAAAAAGGCCTATGAAACTGGTAAGGGGCGTGTGGTTGTTCGTTCCAAGACTGAGATTGAAAAGCTAAAAGGTGGTAAGGAACAAATCGTTATTACTGAGATTCCTTATGAAATCAACAAGGCCAATCTGGTCAAGAAGATTGATGATGTTCGTGTCAATAATAAGGTGGCTGGTATTGCTGAGGTTCGCGATGAGTCTGACCGTGATGGTCTTCGTATCGCTATTGAACTTAAAAAAGACGCTAATACGGAGCTTGTTCTTAATTATCTTTTCAAATACACTGACCTGCAAATCAACTACAACTTTAATATGGTGGCGATTGACAATTTCACACCTCGTCAGGTTGGGATTGTTCCAATCTTATCTAGCTATATTGCCCACCGTCGTGAAGTGATTTTGGCGCGTTCACGCTTTGACAAGGAAAAGGCTGAAAAACGTCTCCATATCGTGGAAGGTTTGATTCGCGTGATTTCGATTTTGGATGAAGTTATTGCTCTTATCCGTGCTTCTGAGAACAAGGCTGATGCCAAAGAGAACCTCAAGGTCAGTTATGATTTTACTGAAGAGCAGGCTGAGGCTATTGTTACCTTGCAACTGTACCGTTTGACCAATACAGACGTAGTTGTCTTGCAGGAAGAAGAAGCAGAACTTCGTGAAAAGATTGCCATGCTTGCTGCTATCATTGGAGATGAACGGACCATGTACAATCTCATGAAGAAAGAGCTTCGTGAGGTTAAGAAGAAATTTGCCACTCCGCGTTTGAGTAGCTTAGAAGACACAGCAAAAGCAATCGAGATTGATACAGCTAGTCTGATCGCCGAGGAGGATACCTATGTCAGCGTGACCAAGGCAGGTTACATCAAGCGTACTAGTCCACGTTCCTTTGCGGCTTCAACGCTAGAGGAAATTGGCAAACGTGATGATGACCGTCTCATCTTTGTTCAATCTGCTAAGACAACCCAGCATCTTTTGATGTTCACGACTCTTGGAAATGTCATTTATCGACCAATTCATGAATTGGCAGATATTCGCTGGAAGGATATCGGAGAGCATCTGAGCCAGACCATTACAAACTTCGAAACTAACGAAGAAATCCTCTATGTGGAAGTCGTGGATCAGTTTGATGAAGGCACAACCTACTTTGCTGCGACTCGTCTCGGTCAAATCAAGCGTGTAGAGCGAAAAGAGTTCACTCCATGGCGGACCTATAAATCTAAGTCTGTCAAGTATGCTAAGCTCAAAGACGAGACAGACCAGATTGTAGCAGTGGCTCCGATTAAACTGGATGATGTTCTCTTGATTAGCCAAAATGGTTATGCCCTTCGTTTCAATATCGAAGAGGTACCAGTTGTCGGTGCTAAGGCTGCAGGTGTCAAAGCTATGAACCTGAAAGCAGATGATGTCCTCCAATCCGCCTTTATCTGTAACACCTCATCCTTCTACCTCTTGACCCAACGTGGAAGTTTGAAACGTGTTTCTATTGACGAAATTCCGGCAACAAGTCGTGCCAAACGTGGCTTACAAGTCTTGCGTGAGTTGAAAAACAAACCGCATCGTGTCTTCTTGGCAGGAGCGGTTGCAGAACAAGGCTTTATTGGTGATCTCTTCAGTACAGATGTGGAAGAGAACGACCAAACTCTGCTTGTTCAATCAAACAAAGGAACAATCTATGAAAGCCGATTACAAGACTTGAACCTGTCAGAACGTACTAGCAATGGAAGCTTTATTTCAGACACCATTTCAGATGAAGAAGTTTTTGATGCTTATCTTAAAGAAGTATTTACTGAAGCTAAATAAGAGTTAAATTAGTGAAAATAGCGTTAAATCAACGTTTTAACACTTAAT
>NZ_NGVM01000179.1:0-385 GCF_002238115.1 Streptococcus sp. KR
CAATTCGATTCATACAGCCAAGGCTTGGCAATCATGTTGCGCAACGATTATCAATTTATTGATAAGTCCGCTACCGTAGCTTTGACAATCGACACAACTCCAGGCAAGTAATTAAAAATTAAAGACGGTCATTGTACCGCCTTTTTTATACATAAATTAATTTGAAAGAAGGTATTAGAATGGCAGATACAACAACAGACTTATTAAATGAACTTAAGAATAGTTTGCATATTTCATCGAATATTAGTGATGATGACCAGTTATTAACTGATTATCTTAATTCAGCAAAAGCATATCTAAACAATGCTTGCAATAACGATATGAGTTCAGACGATCGATATAAATTTATCATTGTCGAATTGGCGACTTTGTATTACCAAAATAG
>NZ_NGVM01000180.1:0-383 GCF_002238115.1 Streptococcus sp. KR
TCACGTTATGATACAGGAAGAAAGATTTTTGAGAATTTACTTAATTCGAACCAACCGACGATTACCATGACTGTTACGGAAGGAGAAAAGAAAAAGACCATCACAGATTTGGAAAAAACTTCGGTTCTAAGAGCAAAAGAGCAGCATTTACAAGAGCTCTTTCAAGAATTTGTCTCACGGTATCCAGAAGTCCAACAAGTCATTGAAGAAAGTTACAATCGTCTTTATAATCGAACGGTTAGTCGAGAGTATGACGGTAGTCATCTAGTCATTGATGGCTTGGCACAAAACATCAGTCTTCGTCCTCATCAAGAGAATGCCATTCAAAGAATCGTAGAAGAAAAAAGAGCCTTATTAGCTCATGAGGTAGGTTCAGGAAAGAC
>NZ_NGVM01000181.1:0-381 GCF_002238115.1 Streptococcus sp. KR
TGGGGATCAACCTCATGAACTGGCACCAGCATCTTAAAAGCAATGGTGGGGAGTTGTCTTTTCAGCTTTGGATTGAAGAAATCCTCAAGTATGCCATCGCTCTCTTTTTTATCCTCTATGTGGATGCAATTTTTGATACCTTAACTTGGTTGTTTAATGTCATTATCAAATCTATCGCTAGTTTGGGAATTAAAGAGATAAAAAATGATGCTGAGTTCAGTTGGACAAATTTGAACTGGATGGCTAAGTCAATGCTACAGTTTATTTATAATGTTGTCGATTTCGTTGGTCAGATCTCGACTAAGTTGTTGATTTTGTTACGCTCATTTACGCTTTACACGTATAAGGGAATCGCTAAAATTATTGTCGCTTGTTACATGG
>NZ_NGVM01000182.1:0-380 GCF_002238115.1 Streptococcus sp. KR
CCCGGTGATTTCCCAGAATGGCGGTCAGTTTACAACTATTACAAAATTTGGTCAACTAAAGCTGAGCCTACGGCTGATTCTTTATTGGAACAAGTTTTAAAAAAATTGTCATTGCTCGGCGAACTTACCAAGGACGTTCAGCTTTAACTTCCTTTATTATCGTTGACGCTCAGAGCGTCAAAAACACCGCTACTGCTGAAAACAAAGGTTACGACGCTGGTAAGAAAATCTCGGGGATTAAGCGCCATCTGGCAGTTGATATCAATGGCTTTCCGCAGGCCATTCACATGACGCGAGCGAACGTCTCTGATCGAGACGGGGCCAGTGCAATGATCGCTTTACATGCCATGCATTTACGCCAGGTTCAAAATGTCTTAGTT
>NZ_NGVM01000183.1:0-380 GCF_002238115.1 Streptococcus sp. KR
CTTGTGCCGTTGATGAGCTTCACGTAGATAGCGGTCTTACCGACGATAACCAAACTCTTGTATCGCTTGTCCCTATAGATGAGCTAAATGGCTTCCTCGGCTACATGTATTACATCTATTGCAACTGGCAAAGTGATAATCGGATAACCAGCTTAATCACAATTAACGTCAAAGACTACGATAAAGGATCTAAAGATTTTACGGCTCAGTTATTGAAACTATTGTGCGAAAGAACAAATGAAAAGAAGGTAACTAACAATGAATGAATTAAAAATCAGTCCAATTTATTTTGATGACTATCAAGCCTTGTTTTTAAAGGATACTGATCAAGCAAAAACAATTAGCTTTTCAATTTCACAAAAAGAGCACATTATTAACAA
>NZ_NGVM01000184.1:0-376 GCF_002238115.1 Streptococcus sp. KR
GTCATCTTTCCGATTTGATTTTTGTGGAATGATTCGGCAATCATTGAGATGCCGACACCATATTCACCACCGGCACCGATACCGGCTAAGAATCTTAATATGTAAATCAATGTAATGTTATTTGCAAAAGCCATCATTGCGGTTGCAAATGCAAAGATGAAGATTGTGTAGGTGAAGGTCTTTACCCGACAAAATCGGTCACCGATAAGACCAAACATAATCCCGCCAAATAACATTCCCAAGTTCGTGATTGAACCAATCAATCCGGCAGCGCCACCGCTAAGATGAAGTTGGCTGATCATTGAACTCATTGCAAAGGATAAAAATAGCACATCCATATTTTCCAATGCGAATCCAGAACTGGTAGAAGCAATTA
>NZ_NGVM01000185.1:0-375 GCF_002238115.1 Streptococcus sp. KR
ACAATGCTTCTAGATAGTGATGTAGATATTCGATATATTCAACAAATTCTTGGACATAGTTCTATATCAATCACACAAATCTATACTCACGTATCTCATTCAAAACAAAAAGAAATACTTAGTTCTTTTAATCCCATATCAGTAATTCATTCTGAAATCGAGTAAGAGACATTTCCGAAGGTTACAGTTCACTTCATCTTAAATTAATTTTTGTAGTTCGACTTTAGTTAATAGATTTTATACTCAACAAAAGCAAAAAACATATAAAACTTCACTTTGAATCAGCATTTTTACTTTATTCCGTATTAAGAACTCCATAATTGTTTTTCTAAAATACATCTTTCAAATATCCTTAAATATAATAAAAAGAGATGG
>NZ_NGVM01000186.1:0-372 GCF_002238115.1 Streptococcus sp. KR
GGACTTCAGTAGACTTACAAGACCGTAGTGGGAAATATTACGGTATCAATCAAATATCAAGTAATATTATTACCATTGATCGCAGCCTATTAAATACACCGTCTGGTCTGATTTTAGGAACATCTGGAGCTGGGAAAGGGATGGCAACCAAGCATGAAATTATCACGACCAAAATCAAGGAATCTGGTGAAAATACTGAAATTATCATCGTAGATCCAGAAGCAGAGTACAGTGTCATTGGACGGACTTTTGGGGGAGAAATGATTGATATTGCGCCTGACTCCCAAACCTATCTCAATGTCCTTGACTTGTCTGAGGAAAATATGGATGAAGATCCTGTAAAGGTAAAATCAGAATTTCTTTTATCCTTTA
>NZ_NGVM01000187.1:0-372 GCF_002238115.1 Streptococcus sp. KR
AATCCAGCCAATTGGTGGTAAAACAGAAGCCCATCCTGCCATTGAATAGAGTGTGTGTTTTGTGAAGCCTAAACGATCTAATTCGTTAAAGAAAGCGTTAACATAGGCTGTGTTACCAGCTAATCCAAGATTAGTTTGCTCATAATCTAAAACCATAGCGTTGTGTTTTGTTAGGCCATACTTTTTAGCAGTTTTAGCAAAAACATAAGCTTCTGCACGTGCTGCGGCAGGGGATGTTCCTTGTGCAAAATGGTAGGCGTTGAGTGCTAAGCCAGCAGCCTTAGCGTTCTTAAGATTAATGTAGCCATAGTCTTCAACGAAGGTTCCATGAGAGATTTGCACACAGACGGCTTTAGCTTTCATTTCCTTAAA
>NZ_NGVM01000188.1:0-371 GCF_002238115.1 Streptococcus sp. KR
GAAGTTGTTTTAGCAGCTGGTAGTCTTGCAGTCGCAGATTTTATTCAAAATAAAGATATGGCAGGATTAAGTCGTCATCTTAAAGAAGGGATTAAGGAGTTTCTGGATTCAGATAAGTACAAAGACTATCTAACGAAAATGAGCCAACTAAATAATTATTCTAATCGCAACTTGCGCTTAATTCTTGCACAAAATCCTGAAGCAAGGCAAGTAGCTTCTTTCAAACAGTGGAAAGAAAACTTTGACCGCTATGTGAAAAAAGGTGAGAAGGCTTTACGTATTTTTAAACCTATGACGAAGATCAAAAAGGATGAGAATAACCAACCAATATTGGATAAAAATGGGAAACCAGAAACAGTTACATTCTTTGG
>NZ_NGVM01000018.1:0-56512 GCF_002238115.1 Streptococcus sp. KR
CCATCACGTCCGTCACGACCTGCTGCGCCATCTCGTCCGTCGCGTCCTGGTAAACCTTGTGCTCCGTCTTGACCATCACGTCCTTGAAGACCTTGAGCACCCTGGTCACCCTTAGGTCCTTGTAGCCCTTGTGGTCCTTGTGGTCCTGCAACTCCGGCTTCACCTTTTAGACCTTGAGGTCCACGAATGTTACCAATCTTATCCCAAGTTCCGTTTTCTTTCTTATAAACATCACCTGTAGTTGCATCGATATAAGTGTCGCCATCTTTACCATCATCTGCTGTTGGTGCTTTAGGTCCACTTAATAATTCAGCACCATTACGTCCGGCTGCACCTGCTGCACCATTGGCACCGTCTGTACCATTATAAATTGGTTGTTTAGCAATTAAGTCATCTATACCTTCATCGTATCGACCATTACCATTGTTATCAAAGTACGCTGTAATAAGAGTACCTTCTCTTGGTTTTTCTGCTGGTGCTGTAGATGGGGCGTCTGCTAAAGCTCTTCTTACTCTTCCGCTTCTTTGATTGTTTAATCTTGCTGCTGCTTCAGCTAAGGCATTTAAGTCGATGGTTGGTGTACGTCCATCTTTACCATCTTTAATGTTAGCTACAACAGGCTCTTCTCCAGGAATTGTAAATGTAATGTCAGTACTATGACCATCTTTACCACGAGCTGTAGTAATTACTGGCGTTTTACCATCACGTCCTGCTGCCCCTGTTTCACCACGTTCGCCACGATCACCTTTAGCACCTTGTGCACCAGTTAATCCACGTTCACCTTGGTCTCCTTTTTCACCTTTGGCACCATCTGCAATGACAACTTCTTTTAGTTTTGTATCTCCTGCATCAAATTCGTTGTTGTCATTTTGATCATAATAGAAGATAACAGTTGTTGTTTTATCAGCTTCATTTCGTTGAGTCGCAACTAATGGGCTTGCTCCATCGAAACCATCTCTTACAACAGTATTTGTAACATTACCTCTACCGTCGTTAATAGTGATAGTGTGAGTACCGTCTTCTTTATTATCTTTAACGGTTACGGTTGGAGTTACACCGTCACGACCTGCCTGACCTTGGTCTCCTTTTTCACCTTTAGCACCTTGTGCTCCAGTCAGACCACGTTCACCTCGGTCTCCTTTTTCACCTTTAGCACCTTGTGCTCCGGTTAGACCGCGTTCGCCTCGATCTCCTTTTTCACCTTTAGCACCTTGTGCTCCAGTCAGACCGCGTTCACCTTGGTCTCCTTTTTCACCTTTAGCACCTTGTGCTCCAGTCAGACCACGTTCACCTCGGTCTCCTTTTTCACCTTTAGCACCTTGTGCTCCGGTTAGACCGCGTTCGCCTCGATCTCCTTTTTCACCTTTAGCACCTTGTGCTCCAGTCAGACCGCGTTCACCTTGGTCTCCTTTTTCACCTTTAGCACCTTGTGCTCCAGTTAGACCGCGTTCGCCTCGGTCCCCTTTTTCACCTTTAGCACCTTGTGCTCCAGTTAGACCGCGTTCACCTTGGTCTCCTTTTTCACCTTTAGCACCTTGTGCCCCAGTGAGACCGCGTTCACCTTGGTCTCCTTTTTCACCTTTAGCACCATCTTTAATAGCAATTCTTTGAACAAGTTCGTCTACACCTTCAGTGTAAACACCGTTACCATCATTATCAAGATAGAAAGTGAGGTTATTGGTATCACCGATTTTATTTTGATCAACACGTGGTTTTACAGTTTCAATGAATTCTTTAGCAACACCGATTTGAACAATACGTGGTTTAGCTTCTTTAGTAACTCTATTACTAATTGGTAAGCCTAGGATTGTTTCATTACCTAATCGATGAACTTTATAGGTAATTTGACGTTGTCCTTTTTCACCTTCTCTAACTAATCTAGTCTCACCTTCTGGCAATTTACTAGTTGGAAGATAGATAGTTTGGAATTCAAGTTCTTCTGTAACAGTCTTGTTACTAGTACCACCATTTGGATTTGCATCCAAGAGGAGTGGGTTTGCTCTATAATAATAGTTAGAGTTACTGTATGGGTCATTGCTAGTAGCGGCACCGCCACCACCTTGGTCCACGTTAAAAGTAACTGGTTTCAAACGAACAGACAAGTCACCATTTGGATTAATGATAGGCAAACTAAATCTGATTGTTTGTTCCATATTTGTTGAAGTAGCAGAGGTCATACTGTATCCTGAGTGAGATACGAAGTTGGCACCCTGGCTAATAGGTTTTGATTGCTCTCTTAATCTTGGAGTTGTGATGGTTGCATTTGAAGGATTTCCAAATCCATCCCCTTTGTCCAAGATAAAGTTATTATTAACAAATTCACCTGGACCAGAGTATCTAATTGTGAAATTCAATCTATTACCTTGACGTACTGTTGTTACATCGTAATGAATTGAATTACCACCACGTGAGTTTCCGTAGCCACGGAAACTATAACTACGACCACCTTGACTAATATCTGTAAATGCAACTGTATTTCCAGAACCTGAAACAATTGGGTTAGCTGGATTGCTAGCTGCTCTAAAGCCACTGTGCCCTTTATCCAAGTCTTCTTTACGGATAGCTGGATTTTGGCGAGCGTCAGAAAGGCTAAGAGCTGGTTTCAAAAGTTCATTTGTAGATGCAGGTCTTGACGTAGCTTCTACTTTAACAGGTGTGCTAGTTGGCAAAACAGTACTATTAACAGCTGAACGATCAGTTGTTGCAACTGGTTTAGCTTCTTCTTTGGCTTCTGCCGCGTCAGCTTTCTTCACTACAGGAGTTTCTGATACAGTTCCTTTATCAGAGTTAGAACGAAGTTCTAGACCAATAATAGACGATTGAATAGATGACTCTGCTGCTGATAATTCAACTTCAGTTGCATCTGCTTTCCCAAGCAAGCTTTGACCAGCTTGGATACTTGCTTGCAAGTTTGCAGCACTTGCTTCTGTATATAACTTACTCTCAAGTTTTTTAGCACGCGAAAGAGCCGTTAACAATTTTGACTTGTCAACAGCATCTTGATGCGTTACTTCTTCTTTTTTATCTTTTGCTTCTTCAACTTTTTCTGCTGGTCTAGTAGCTTCTTCAGTTTTAGCTGGAGTCGTTTCTACTGGGTTCGCAACAGTTGGAGCTGCATAAGTTGTTTCTTTTTTAGGTGTAGAAACTTCTGCTGGTTTAGTAGCTTCATCTACCTTATCAACAGAAACACTGTTAGTTGCTTCTGGATGTTGTTCCTCCGCTTGTACTGATTGCGCATTAGCGGCAGTTCCCAATACTAAAGCTGTACCGAGCAAGACACTAGCTGCACCAAAGTGATACTTACGAATAGAGTATCGTTGTTGCATGCTATACCAGTCAAATGATTTCTTATGTGAATGTTTCATTTTGAACTCCTAGATAATATTTTATAATTCCTACTCTACAACTATTTGATATATAAATCAATATTTTCTATACAATTAATATATTCTATTTTTGTACCTAAGAACCACTTATATTATTCTAATTTTTCTGACTAATTCAGACACTTTTTCTACTCCGACATTTTTGTACACTTTAGACAATAATATGATATAATGAAAATAGGAGGAAATTACCAATATGCGCAACCTTTTATCCACAAAAGATCAAAGACAATTACGTTTAATGGAAACCTTAATTCAGAATCGTAATTGGATGAAATTGCATGAACTTGCCGAAAAATTAGGATGTACAGAACGAATCTTAAAAAGTGATTTAAATGAATTACGTGTTGCCTTTCCATCTATTGACATCCAATCTTCTGTTAACGGAATCATGATAGATTTAGAAGTTAACACTAGTGTAGAAGATATTTATCAATATTTTCTTGCTAATTCTCAATCTTTTCAATTACTAGAGTATCTGTTTTTTAATGAGGGGCTACCTATTTATCGAACAATAGAAAATCTTCACTCTAGTAATGCCAACCTCTATCGACTGGGCAGAAATATTACAAAAACTCTATCAACTCAATTCCAAATTGAACTATCATTTACTCCATCCGAAATACGTGGCAATGAAATCGATATTCGCTATTTTTTTGCCCAATATTTTTCTGAGCGCTATTATTTCCTAGATTGGCCTTTTCCTGACCTTCCTGAGGAAGATTTAACAGAATTTGCTGACTTCTTCTATAAAATCACGAATTATCCAATGCGATTTTCAATTTATAGAATGTACAAACTGATGATAGCTATCAGTATTTACCGCATCAAAAATGGTCATTTTATCGACTTACCAAATCATTTCTATGATGAATACTATCCTATTTTGGCGAGTAATCCAAACTTTGAGGAGATACTTGTCCATTTCTCTGAAAAACTGGGACTTGAAATCACTCCAGATATCATTGCACAAATTTTTATTTCCTTTATTCAAAGTAACATTTTCTTAGATCCTCAAGAATTCTTCAACTCTTTAGAAGAGAACAGTGAAGCAAGACACTCTTACCAATTACTGAGTCAAATACTAGAACGCCTATCAAAACAATATAAGATTACTTTTACCAACCACGATGAGCTGATTTGGCATTTACACAACACCGCTTTCTTTGAAAGACAGGAAATCTTTTCTACCCCAATCTTATTTGAACAAAAAGCATTAACGATTAAAAAGTTTGAAGTTTACTTCCCAGACTTTATGGGGAGTGCGCGTCAAGAACTGGCTCAATACCGTCAGGCAATTGGACAGCATGACCATCCTGAACAGTTGGAACACTTGATGTACACCATCTTAACCCATGCTGAAAACCTCTCAACTCAGTTGTTAGAAAATCGACCACCTATCAAGGTTTTGATTATCAGTAACTTTGACCATGCTATATCCCTGACCTTTGTTGATATCCTTTCCTATTACTGTAATAACCGCTTTACCTTCGATATTTGGGATGAATTGAAAACAAGTCCTGAGATTTTAAATCAGACAGATTACGATATCATCGTGTCTAATTTCTATATTCCAGGAATTACCAAGAAGTTTATTTGTCGAAATCATCTGTCAATCATGGATTTGGTTAATCATCTTAATACCTTATCAAATGAGATTCATTTATCCAATACTTTATAAGTTATCAAAAAAGTCAGCATGATTCTGCTGACTTTTTCTCTTATCTAATTTCTAAACTTCCTTAACAAAAACCAATTCTTGTTGATGGGACAGATCTTCTCTGTAAACAAATCCTGCAAAGCTTAAGCGACGAGCTTCCTCCACCGTTTGTACTTGATTTTCTATCAGGGCTGTCAGGAAGGCACCACGCGCTTTCTTAGAAATGGTTGAATGAATCTTCAGCTGACCGCCTCTATCCTCCATGAATTTGAAGGTCACCATCTTTTCTCTGATTTCCTTAGAAAACACAGTCTCAAACTCGGACGACAAGAGAGAAAAAATCACTTCTTCCTGCTTCACAGCTTCATCATAGGCTGCCTTCCAATGGCTCTTCAAAGTCTTACCAGCGACCTTTAACTTCATCAAAAAATCCAAACGGTGAGGTGCCATAGGTGACAAGGCTGGAACGACTCCGTACAAAGCCGAGGTAATGAAGACATGATTTTCAAGATAGGCTTGTTCTGCCTCGGTCAGTTTGTCTCTCTTAATGTGACGATACATAAGCCCATCAAAAAGTTTCAAGGCTGAGTAGTGTTGAGCAGTTTGCCTTTTCAAAGCTTGGATATTTTGAAATTCTTCCTCCGCCTTCTCGGCTGAAACTTTGTAAAAACTCTCTAGTTGACTAGCAGAATAGAGAGCCAAGGCATCAAGCACGGCCTGACTTTCTGGTTTTAAAGGAGTTGCTTCAATACTCGGCAAGTCTGTGTTCATTTCTTTTGCTGTTGGGATTAAAATTTTCATATTGATAGTGTAGCATATTTTTTAGCCACAACCAAGAAATTCATCTGAAAAACCTCGGTTTGACCGAGGTTTATCTTACTGCACTTTAAATGTCTTGAGATAATTGTCTTTACCTACTTGACCTTCGAAGGTTTTACCATTTTCGAGGTAAGGGAGGTCATCAGATACAGAGGCCTTGACCTTGTAAATCTTGCCATCAACTTTAAAGAAGTAGACGGTATCACCCTTGATAACAGCTGATCTGAGATCTGCTACCACACCCTTGATGCTTTCTATTGTTGCATTATCAATCTCAAGGTCGTTTTTATTAGCGTACTTACTGAGCAGTTCTTCTACTGTAGTAGCTACGATAACATTTTGGTACTCGACTGCGTCTACCAGGGCGTACTCTTTGACCAAGCCAGCATTGTCCTTCAAGCCCATGATGTATAGAGGCTTGTCATTGAGGTTGATGAGGATTGGGAAGGTTGCCTTGTAGGATTTCTCCTGAACAGCACCTTCGGCTGATTCACGGGCTGATTCTTCGGTCGCAGAAGCCAAACTATACTTCGTGATCTCTCCTGTTCGCATATTTTCAAGAATGAAACCAAGATTACTTTCATCTGCATTGGCTGATGTCACACCTGTGTAGAGGTAGATGTCATTGCCTATAGACAAGTAATTATAGCCCTTGGTAGTCTGGGTCACATTTTTCTTGGAAATCATGGCATTCCAGAACCCGTCCTTGTACTTGCCGTTGTAGTTGATTTGCTCAATGGTTTCCTCAGCTGGATAAACCCTGTCCACCCATTCTGGAACATCTGCCAAGCTGTATTCCTTGGTTTCTCCATTTGTGGCATCCAAGATAATGACTGAAACAGGACGAGGAACTGCAAGTCCAAATTGCTTTTGGTAAACCGTCGCTACATAGAAAGGATTGCCCTCATCGTCCACCTCGAAGGATGGAGTTTTGAAAATTTTGGTTGGATACTTCAAGCGCAGGTGACGCTTGACATCGCGGTTAAAATACTCCGAGTCCGAATACTTAATTGGTGTCTTCAATTCCACCAAGTCCGCATTCCCGGTTACCATATCCACCTTGATATATTCGCCGATTCCCTTGGCCTGATTGTTAAACCATTTGATAGGATCTGCGTATTCTAGTGGTGTAACCCGATAAGGCTTCCCATCAACTGTCAATTGGGTATAGGTGTCTGCCGCTACGTACTGCGACACCTTATCTGTTAGGGAACCCAAGTAGCGGTCACCAATTTTTTCAGCGGTACTTCTATCTAAGATAGGAACCTTACTGGTGTCAGTCTTAGGAAATTCAGTAAAGTCTTTTTCCGTCACCGTGACTACATTGGCATAATTTTTAGCCTGAAAAATGCTGGAGGTCACCAAGGAAACTAAACCAGCCAAGATAAGAATTCCTCCAATAGAAGCAAAAAGAACTTTCCCTAACCGATTGATTTTGAAACCCTCAAAATTTAAAGCAGCTTCCGCCTTGCCGTGGCGCACATGAACTGTTTTGACCAGATTGATTCCCTTGCCAAAGCCAAATAAAATAGCCACAAGCAGCAAATGCCCACAGAGGAAAAAAAGAAATTCCCAGCTGGTCAGGTTAAGAGGCGGTAAAAAGATATACCAGGTCGTTACGATAAAAATAAGTTCAAAGACTATTCGTTTCATTTACTTTCCTCCTAAATGATTCGTCCTTCCAAGTGATCCAGTTCATGCTGGCAAATCTGGGCTGGGAAACCTGTCAAAGTAATGGTCTGTTCCTGCCACTTGCTGTCACGATAGGCAACCCTTATAGTTTCATAGCGCTTAGTAGGTCTCACACCTACCAAGGACAAACAGCCTTCCTCTGTCTCATAAGCTCCTTCAAAAGACAGGAGCACTGGGTTAAACATGACCACAGGAACCAGGCCAAGATTAAAGATAATCACGCGCTTCTGCACCCCAATCATATTGGCAGCCAGACCAACACAGGTCTCGCGATTTTCTAAGAGTGTATCCTGCAAATCTTTGGCAAGATAAAGATCTTCTTGACTTGCCGGTTGAGACACCTGAGATAAAAATAAGATATCCTTTACAATTTTCTTCTCCACTTCCTCACACTCCTCTTTCTTTTTACTATATTATAGCAATTATAGCACAAAAGCCGATAACTGCAAGCCCTTTCCCTCAACTGTAACAAAAAGCCATCCGAAGATGACTTTTTTAAATCGCATTCTTGTCAAAACCGAGTTTACGTTGAATAAACTTAACGATTTCGACAATGATAATCATTGAGAAGCTTCCAGCCATAACAATTCCCCATTGAGACAAGTCTAGTTTGGTTACGTGGAAGATTCCTTCAAGTGGTTCTACGACGATTGTTGCCATGAGAAGGATGAAGGATACCAAGATGGACCAGTTGAAGGTCTTAGACTTGAATGGGCCAACTGTCAAGATGGATTGGTAAACAGATTTCACATTGTAGGCATGGAAGAGCTGAATCAAACCAAGTGTTGCAAAAGCCATAGTAAGGGCATCTGCATGAATGGCATGATTATCACCCACGTGAACTGGGTAAGCAATCGCAAGTCCATAAACACTCATAACAATAGCTGCTTGGAGTACACCTTGATAGATGATAGAACTCAAAACACCACCTGAGAAGAAGCTTGCCTTGCGTCCACGTGGTTTATGGTTCATGACACCTGGCTCAGCAGGTTCAACACCAAGAGCGATAGCTGGGAAAGTATCTGTTACCAAGTTGATCCACAAAAGATGAACTGGTTGCAAGACATCCCAACCAAACAAGGTTGATAGGAAGATGGTTAATACTTCAGCAGTATTGGCAGAAAGCAAATACTGGATAGTCTTTTGAATGTTTGAGAAGACCTTACGTCCTTCTTCAACCGCAACAATGATAGTCGCAAAGTTATCATCTGCAAGAATCATGTCAGAAGCCCCCTTAGAAACCTCTGTACCAGTGATTCCCATACCGATACCGATATCGGCTGTTTTCAGAGCTGGCGCATCATTGACACCATCACCTGTCATGGCAACGACCTTACCTTGTTTTTGCCAAGCCTTGACGATACGAACCTTGTGTTCTGGAGACACACGGGCATAAACAGAGTATTGACCAACTACTTTTTCAAAGTCTTCATCAGATAGTTCGTTGAGTTCAGCACCAGTTAAAACGTGGCCTTCTGTATCATTTGCATCAATGATTCCCAAACGTTTGGCAATAGCTTCTGCAGTGTCTTGGTGATCACCCGTAATCATAATTGGACGGATTCCAGCTTCCTTAGCCACACGAACAGCCTCAGCAGCTTCAGGACGTTCAGGGTCAATCATCCCAATCAAACCAGTAAAGATTAAATCATTTTCAAGCTCTTCAGAAGTCAGGTTTTCTGGAATGATATCAATAATCTTATACGCACCTGCAAGGACACGCAAGGCTTGGTGGGCCATTTCAGAGTTGTTTGTGTGAATGAGGTTTGTAACCTTCTCATCAATCGGAGCAATATCCCCAGCCTTATCACGAAGAACACAACGTTTCAAAAGTTGGTCTGGCGCACCTTTAACCGCCACAAGGAATTTACCATCTGGCAATGGGTGAACCGTTGACATGAGCTTACGGTCAGAGTCAAATGGCAACTCAGCCACACGAGGATATTTCTCTAAAAATCCTTTCACATCGTAGCCCTTGTCCAAGGCATATTGGATAAAGGCTGTTTCGGTTGGATCTCCGATCAGGTTTCCTTCTGCATCAATCTTGGTATCATTAGCCAAAACTACAGAACGAAGAAGAGGCATGTCCAAGCCGAGTTCAATGTCATCAGCAGAGTCATGTAGGACTGCATCATAGAAGACTTTTTCGACGGTCATCTTGTTCATGGTAAGCGTACCAGTCTTATCAGAAGCGATGATTTCAGTTGAACCAAGCGTTTCTACAGCTGGCAACTTACGAACGATAGAGTTTCGTTTGGCCAAAACTTGAGTACCAAGGGCAAGAACGATGGTCACGATAGCAGGAAGTCCTTCTGGGATGGCTGCAACGGCAAGCGCAACAGAGGTCATCAACTCACCAAGTGGATTTTTCCCTTGAATGAAGACACCCACTACAAAAGTAACAAGGGCAATGACCAAGATAGCATAGGTCAAGACCTTAGAAAGGTTATTCAAGTTTTGTTTAAGTGGTGTATCCGTCTCATCCGCATCTTGGAGCATACCTGCGATGTGACCAACTTCAGTGTACATCCCTGTATTGATAACAACACCAAGACCACGACCATAAGTCACATTTGAGTTTTGGAAGGCCATATTGACACGGTCACCAATACCAGCATCTGCAGCAAGTTCAACTGTCAAGTCTTTTTCGACTGGCACAGACTCACCTGTAAGAGCTGCTTCTTCAATTTTAAGAGAGTTGGCTTCTAGTAAACGTAGGTCTGCTGGTACTACATCACCAGCTTCGAGGGCAACGATATCTCCTGGTACCAATTCTTTAGAGTCAATCTCCGCCATATGCCCATCACGAAGAACGCGAGCAGCTGGACTGGACATAGATTTGAGGGCTTCAATGGCTTCTTCTGCTTTTCCTTCTTGGTAAACACCGAAGGCAGCATTGATGATAACCACGGCTAAGATAATGATGGCATCTGCAATATCTTCTCCACCAGAAGTCACGACTGACAAGATAGCTGCCGCAACTAGGATGATAATCATCAAATCCTTAAACTGTTCGATGAATTTGACCAGGATTGATCGTTTCTCACCCTCTTCGAGTTCATTGTGGCCAAATTCGGCAAGGCGCTTTTCCGCCTCACTTGATGACAAACCTTGCTCGGTCGCATCCACAGCCTTCAAAACCTCTTCAGGACTTTGAGTGTAAAACGCTTGGCGTTTTTGTTCTTTTGACATGTGTCTCCTCCTTGACATTGTGTGCAAAACAGACTCTCTTTTTCTCATCGTATCTTTTCACGACAAACAAAAAGAGCCCTGTTAATCATAACAAGTCTCGCTGTTTAAGATAGGGCCGGAAAACATACTTTTCAGTATAAAATTCGGAATGACGACACTATCACAGGTTTCTGCCAGCTACTCCCTTGAGTAGTACTATTATAGCAAATTTTGGAAAGTTTTTAAAGAGCAAAAACTGCCTTATTTGAATTTTCCCTTGAAAACCAGTATAATGGTAGAATGCTATATGACTAGAAAGGAAGTTGAATGAAGCAATCTATTTCAAATCTCAAGTTAGCTGAGCGTGGGGCCATCATCAGTATTTCGACCTACCTGCTCTTATCTGCAGCCAAATTAGCAACTGGCCACCTTCTTGATTCATCCAGTTTGGTGGCAGATGGTTTCAATAACGTATCCGATATCATTGGAAATGTGGCCCTCTTGATTGGGATTCGAATGGCACGCCAGCCTGCGGACCGTGACCACCGTTTTGGTCACTGGAAGATTGAAGATTTGGCTAGCTTAATCACTTCCATCATTATGTTTTATGTTGGCTTTGATGTGCTGCGGGATACCATTCAAAAGATTATCAGTCGTGAAGAAACGGTCATTGATCCTCTGGGTGCAACTCTAGGAATCATTTCTGCAGCGATTATGTTTGTGGTTTATCTCTACAACACTCGCCTCAGTAAGAAATCTAACTCCAAGGCACTGAAGTCCGCTGCTAAGGACAATCTTTCTGATGCTGTTACCTCTCTTGGTACGACCATTGCCATCCTGGCTAGTAGTTTCAATTATCCCATTGTGGATAAACTGGTCGCTATCATCATCACTTTCTTTATCTTGAAAACTGCCTATGATATCTTCATTGAGTCTTCCTTTAGTCTTTCAGATGGTTTCGACGACCGTCTGCTTGAGGATTATCAAAAGGCTATCATGGAAATTCCCAAAATCAGTAAGGTTAAGTCCCAAAGAGGTCGTACCTACGGTAGTAACATCTACCTGGATATTACGCTAGAAATGAATCCTGACTTGTCGGTTTATGAAAGTCACGAGATCGCGGATCAGGTCGAGTCTATGCTGGAAGAACGTTTTGGGGTTTTTGATACCGATGTCCATATTGAGCCAGCACCTATACCTGAGGATGAAATTTTAGACAATGTCTATAAAAAATTGCTCATGCGTGAACAATTGATTGACCAAGGAAATCAACTGGAAGAACTATTGGCTGACGATTTTGTCTATATTCGGCAAGATGGAGAGCAGATGAATAAAGAGGCTTATAAGACCGAAAAAGAGTTAAATGCATCTATCAAGGATATTCAAATCACTTCCATCAGTCAGAAGACCAAACTCATCTGCTATGAGTTAGATGGTATCGTCCATACCAGTATCTGGCGCCGTCACGAAACTTGGCAAAATATCTTTCATCAAGAAACTAAAAAAGAAGACAAACAATGACCCTATCCAATGGATAGGGCCTTTTTGATTATTCTACTTTAAGCAAAGACAGACTATGACGGTTTGGAAGATTTGCTTTTCGAAGCTTGTTTTGCCTCTTTTCTTGCTTGACGATTTTGTTCGATACGCCATTCTCTTTCATAGTATTTCATGATCTCATAAACCCTTTCAGGAAAATCTACATCTAGTAGAAAGATAGGGATGATTAAATCTGCTGGCTGATGAAAAGGGCAACACCTTCTCTTCAGTAGAGCTAGAAGTGATTGGAATTTCACATTTTCCTTGTTTTTAAAATAAACTTCAATCTGATAGGAATTCCTATACTTCCTTCCAATCCGAGAGAAGGAAAATTCCTCTACATCAGCCCAAGCATAGAAATGACTGGCTTTCTTTGGGTTTGGTTTGTAGTAAAACCCCTCAACTGTGCATTTCAAATATTCCTTATCCGAGCTTAAAAGTCTGTAAGTCAGATAAACTCCTACTCCAGCATAAAAAAGTAAAACCAGCATTAACAAAAGACTTATCGTATGAAATCTGGTTCCCTTTTGTGAATGCGAGTGGAAATAATAGAGAGATAACAAGAAGAAAAGCACTGAAAAAAAGCCAAACAAAGCGTTCCAAATGATTTTCTTAGGACTACGTTTAATGACTTTTTCTTCCATCATGCCAACTCACTTAAATATTCATAGCGTTCGTATTTTTCAAGGAGTGCTTCGTTTTTCTCATCCAGTTCTTTTTGGAGAGTAGCCAACTTACCAAAGTCAGAGCCGTTGGCCTGCATCTCCTCTTCAATAGCAACGATACGATTTTCCAAGGCTTCAATATCGCCTTCAATGCTTGCCCACTCCTGCTTTTCTTGGTAGGTCATGCGTTTCTTGTCTTCTCGAACCTTGACCACTTTTTCCTTTTCGGCTTTTTGCACTTGATTGGCCATCTCTGTTTCAAAGGCTTTTTCATCAAGATAGTCGGTGTAATGACCAAAGAAAGGACGAATTTTACCATCCTCAAAAGCGAGAATCTTAGTCGCCACCTTATCCAAGAAATAGCGGTCGTGACTAACTGTCAAAACTGGACCAGCAAAGCCTTGCAAGAAATTCTCCAAAACTGTCAAAGTCGCAATATCTAGGTCATTTGTCGGCTCGTCCAAGAGAAGAACATTTGGTTTTTCCAAGAGCAATTTGAGGAGATAAAGACGCTTTTTCTCTCCACCAGACAACTTCTCAATCAAGGTTCCATGCGTCGAACGAGGGAAAAGAAACTGCTCCAGTAATTCTGCAATAGAAGTTGTAGAACCACCGCTGGTCTTGACCTCTTCTGCCACTTCCTGCAAGTAATTAATCACTCGCTTGCTTTCATCCAAACCCTCGATTTGCTGAGAGAAATAGGCAATGCGAACAGTTTCCCCTATCACAACTTGACCTGCTGTCGGCTCAAGAATGCCAGCAATCAGATTGAGCAGGGTTGATTTCCCAACACCGTTGTCCCCAACGATTCCGATACGGTCTTTAGCCTGCACCAAGAGATTAAAATCTTGCAAAATAGGCTTGTTTTCATAGGCAAAGGAAACATCCTGAAACTCGATGACTTTCTTCCCAATCCGACTGGTTTCGAAGTTCATGGTCAAGTCTGTCTCAACAACACCACCTGAAACTTCCTTTTTCAGGTCGTGGAAACGATTGATACGAGCCTGCTGCTTGGTCGCACGCGCCTGCGGTTGTCTGCGCATCCAGGCCAATTCTTGTTTGTAGAGTTGTTCTTTTTTGTGAAGAAGAGCCGCATCACGCTCGTCTTGTTCAGCCTTAAGGCGAACATAGTCCTGATAATTGCCCTGATACTCGGTCAAGCCTGCTCGGTCCAACTCGAAAATCCGTGTTGACAAAGCGTCCAAGAAATAGCGATCATGGGTGATAAAAAGGACGGTCTTCTTAGAATTTTTCAAAAAGAGGGTCAGCCACTCAATAGTCGCAATATCCAGATGGTTGGTCGGCTCATCCAAAAGCAAGAGGTCGTGGTTGCCAAGTAAGACTTGCGCCAACTGGACCCGTCTTCTCAGACCACCTGACAATTCCCCAACAGGAGTAGATAAGTCCTGAATACCCAGCTTGCTAAGAACCGTCTTGACCTGACTCTCAATTTCCCAAGCTTGAAGAGAGTCCATTTCTGCCATAACCCGTTCCAAACGCGCCTGCTTGTCCTCACTATAGTTGAGCATGAGGAGTTCGTACTCACGAATGAGCTGGATTTCCTTGAGGTCGCTAGATAGAACCGTATCCAAGACCGTCTTGTTATCATCAAAATCAGGATCCTGGGTCAAGTAACCAATCTGGTAGTCATTCTTAGCCGAAAAGGGACTAACATCCCCATCAAAGCCAGAAAAACCAGAAAGAACATCTAAAAGGGTGGTCTTACCAGTCCCATTGACACCAATCAGACCAATTCTATCTAGATCATGGATAATAAAGGAAATATCCTTAAAAACGGTCTTGTCACCAACGGATTTACTTAGTTTTTCAACGATAAAATCACTCATTTTTTCTCCCTCAGATAAGCATGGATGGCTTGACGGTCATTTTCCAATTCTCCATCGACAATGGCATATTCAATCTCTGTTAAAATCTCTCCCAAATCTGGGCCCGGCTGATAACCATATTCCTTGATCAAAATACCACCGTTGATTTGGATTTCTTTCTTATCATGAATGGTCAGACTCTGGTAAGTTTCTGTGATGACTTGCGGGTCGACTGGTTTTCCTTGAGCCTGACGAAGATTTTCAGCCTGTAAAAGTAAATCTAAATCAAAGCGATAACAATCGCGCTTGCTCAATTCTCCCTTTTCACGCAAGGCCAAAATAGTCAGTAAATCCTGTACCTGCTTGGCAAATTGACGTGAGGTCTTCCAAGCCTTCAAAAATGGCTGCGCATTTTCAATATCCAAAGCCCACAGTAAAGCCGCCCAGGCTTGCTCAGAGGATTCAAAAGTAAAATCAGTCTCCAAATCAAACAGTCTATTGAGCTTATCCTGACTAGATGCCATATCAGGAAGATAGTCATAAGCTTGACTCTCAATCATGGAAGCCAAGCCCCTTCTCCAAAATGGAGCCAGCAATAGTTTATCAAACTCAACGAAGGTACGCTCCACAGAAATTTTCTCCAAAAGTGGCGTCAAAGTCTTCATAGCTTTAAATGTTTCTGACTCAAGCTCAAAGCCAAGACTAGCCTGAAAACGGAAGCCACGCATAATCCGCAGAGCATCTTCGTTGAAACGCTCACTAGCCACTCCAACTGCTCGCAAAACTTGGTTTTCCAAATCCTCTAAACCATGAAACAAGTCAATGATTTCTCCTGTCTCATCCAAGGCAAAGGCATTGACTGTAAAATCACGGCGTTTGAGATCTTCTTCTAGCGAACGCACAAAGGAAACCGCACTGGGTCTGCGATAGTCCACATAGACATCCTCTGTCCGAAAAGTGGTTACCTCATACTCCTCATCCCCATCTAGTACCAAGACGGTTCCATGTTCGATTCCGATATCGGCTGTTCGAGGAAAAATCTGCTTGGTCTCTTCTGGATAAGAAGACGTCGCAATATCCACATCATGGATGGGACGATTGAGAAGGGCATCTCTGACGGAACCCCCAACAAAATAGGCTTCAAATCCTGCTTCTTTAATTTTTTCTAATACTGGTAAAGCCTTCTGAAATTCAGAAGGCATTTGCGTTAATCTCATAATAAGTGTTCTAATCCATAGACAAGCTCATGACGCTTGACAACTTCTTTAATTCCCAAATTCACCCCTGTCATGAAGGAGCTGCGATCATAAGAGTCATGACGGAGGGTCAATCCTTCTCCTTGATTTCCAAAGATGACTTCCTGATGGGCTACCAAACCTGGCAAACGAACTGAGTGAATACGCATGCCATCAAAATCAGCACCACGGGCACCTGCAATCAATTCTTCCTCATCAGGCGCACCTTGCTGAGTAGACTCTCGAACTTCTGCCATTAACTCAGCTGTTTTAATAGCAGTTCCACTCGGAGCATCCTTTTTCTTGTCATGATGGAGCTCGATAATCTCCACATTTGGGAAATATTTAGCAGCCTGCCTTGCAAATTGCATGAGTAAAACAGCACCCAAGGCGAAATTTGGAGCTATCAAACCACCCAAATCTTGGGCACGAGAAAATTCTTTTAGCTCTGCAATTTCTTCACTTGTGAAACCAGTCGTTCCAACTACTGGAGCAAAGCCATTTTCAAGAGCAAAGCGTGTATTTTCATAGGCAACAGCTGGTGTAGTAAAGTCTACCCAGACATCCGCTTCAAAATCGACCAAATCAGCCTTATCCTTGAAAACAGGAATTCCCTGCCATTCTGAATCAGACTCAAAAGGATCCAAAACTGCTACCAAGTCCAAGTCTGGATCAGCCAAGACCATCTGACAAGCAGCCTGCCCCATTTTACCCTTAAAACCGGCAATAATTACTCGAATACTCATATCTACTCCTGTCTAAGATACAAAGCCTATAAGAACACAAAGTGAAAATAGGAGGTCTGATCAAGGAGTAGATACTCCTTGGAAGAACTATCTTTTTCACACAAGGTTTCAGGCGTGTTCATTTGCTAACTTCTTAACTAAGCTAAAAGTCCCAACTAAATCACTGGAATATAACCTAGAGCAATGCTTCCTGCTCCTAGGTGTGTTCCAATGACACTACCAAATGTAGCAAGTGAAATATCCGTACCTACTCCAGATTCAAGTAAGTGCTGACGCAATTCTTCAGCCTTTTCAGGAGCATTCCCGTGAATGACAATGATACGGTATTGGCCTGAAGCTGTGGCTTCCTTGATAATTTCAATTAAACGCTTGGTTGCTTTCTTTTCAGTACGAACTTTTTCGTACACTTCAATCACACCTTGGTCATTGAAATAGAGGATTGGCTTAATGCTTAGCAGATTGCCCAAAATAGCAGCTCCATTTGAAAGGCGTCCACCTTTAACCAAGTGGTCCAAGTCATCCACCATGATGAAAGCAGATGTGTGACTAATTTGAATAGCTAGCTTATCCTGAATAATGGCAAAGTCATCACCCTGGTCTCGCCAGTTAAAGACACTTTCAACCATGATACCCAGAGGAGCACTTGTAATCAAAGTGTCTGGGAAGCCAATGGTTAAGCCCTCATAGTCATCGACCATATACTGGATATTTTGGTAAAAACCTGAAATTCCAGAAGATAGGAAAAGCCCCAAAACATGTGTATAGCCTTGTTCTTTGAGCGAAGTTAGAATCTCATCTAACTTTGCAATACTTGGTTGACTGGTCTTAGGCAATTCAGAAGCCTGAGCCATTTTTTGGTAAAACTCCTCAGCAGTCAGATTGATACCTTCGACATACTCCTCACCATCAATATTGACAGGAATATCCAAGACAAATAAATCTTCTCTTTGTAAGGTCTCTGCACTGAGATAGGCAGAGGAATCTGTGATAACAGCTAATTTCATATTAGAACTCCAAATTGATTCCTGGTAAGTCTAATGCAATTTCAGTTACTTCGTAAGTCAAACGGTTAAGCATGTTCAAACATGGACGGGCCAAAGTTTCAACTTCCTCTTGATTAAACTCACTTGGTTCATTTACAATACGACCTTCCACATGGTTAACTTGGGAAATCGTTCCACTGATAACAAATTTGTCAAAGACAATCATAAAACTTAAGACAACCACTAAAGATGTCACTTGATTTTCTTGGTCATGTTGGAGTAATTGGAAGTTCACATCCACCTTAGTTTCAGGAGCTCCATTTTCATTTTCCCATTCAAAATTACGCGCATCAAAATGATACTGACTAACAAATTCTTGTTCACGTTTAAGATTCATGTCTTTCTCCCTTGGCTACAATATTATAAGCTATTGTACCATAATTTTTTATTTTCATCTAGTTTTCTAGGATTTAGTCAATCCCGATTTCAGCTCGAACTACGTCTGCGATAGTATCAACATAGTAGTCCACTTCTTCTGTTGTAGGAGCTTCTGCCATAACACGCAAAAGGGGCTCTGTTCCACTTGGGCGAACAAGAATACGCCCATTCCCTGCCATTTCTTCTTCCATCTTCTCGATGATAGCCTTGATAGCTGGAACTTCCATAGCCTTTTCCTTCATGGCATTTTCCACTCGGATATTGACTAATTTTTGTGGATAGATAGTTACTTCTGCAGCCAACTCTGACAAGCTCTTACCAGTTTCCTTCATGATTTTTGTCAATTGGACAGCTGATAATTGACCATCACCCGTTGTATTGTAGTCCATCAAGATGACGTGACCAGACTGTTCACCACCGAGGTTGTAGCCTGATTTTCTCATTTCTTCCACAACATAGCGGTCGCCAACTGCAGTGACTGCCTTGTTAATGCCTTCACGGTCCAAGGCCTTGTGGAAACCAAGGTTGGACATAACAGTTGTCACGATTGTATTTTGGGCCAATTGTCCTTTTTCAGAAAGGTATTTCCCGATGATGTACATAATCTTGTCACCATCAACGATGTCGCCATTTTCATCAACAGCAATCAAACGGTCACTGTCTCCGTCAAAGGCCAAACCAATAGCTGAGCCGCTTTCTTTGACCACATCTTGAAGAGCTTCTGGGTGAGTTGAACCAACATTAAGGTTGATGTTAAGACCATCTGGTGTTTCCCCTATAACCGTTAATTGAGCACCAAGATCTGCAAAGATTTGACGGGCACTTGTAGACGCTGCACCGTTTGCTGTGTCCAAGGCCACTTTCATTCCTTCAAGAGGAGTTCCAGTTGAAACCAGATATCCTTCATACTTACGCAAGCCTTCTGGATAATCTACCAAGGTTCCCAAGCCTTCAGCACTTGGACGAGGAAGAGTATCTTCCGCAGCATCTAGCAAGGCTTCAATTTCTGCTTCTTTTTCATCGTCCAGTTTGAAGCCATCACCGCCAAAGAACTTAATTCCGTTATCAAGGGCTGGATTGTGGCTGGCAGAAATCATGACACCAGCACTTGCTCCTTCAGTTTTTACCAAGTAAGCTACTGCTGGTGTTGCCAAAACACCTAGTTTGTATACGTGAATACCAACTGAAAGAAGACCAGCTACCAAGGCAGATTCTAGCATTTCCCCAGAAATACGTGTATCACGTCCTACAAAAACTTTCGGTGCTTCCGTTTCATGTTGGCTAAGAACATAGCCTCCAAAACGTCCTAGTTTAAAGGCCAATTCTGGCGTTAATTCTACGTTAGCTTCTCCACGGACTCCATCAGTCCCAAAATATTTACCCATTTTTATAAAATCCTTTTCCTATTTTTAATTCGTTTTTGAACTAGTTGCTTTCGTTGACGAAGATGTCTCCGACGAACTGCTTGTTGTTGAATTTGATGTGCTTGAACTTGGTGCTACTGGTTTTGTAGTCACCTTCATTGTCGTGTCGAACGGAGTAATAACTGCCGGTAAGACAACACCATTGCGATCGATTGCCTGCAAAGGTACTGAACCACTGTAATTACCTGTTATGCGTTCGCTGGTTGGTAAAAGCGCAATAACTTTGTCAATCTTAGCTAATGTTTCCTGGTCAGTTGTGACCGAAACTCGTTCGTTTGACACGGTTATACTATCAATTTGTAACTTGGGATCAATCTGGCTTTGGTCAACTTGTGGCACAACAAGCATCCCATCTCGCTTAACCTTCTTCCCAACTTTCACTGTAATCTTTTGAGGCGTTGCCACAGCGGTCAATCCACTTGGAAGATTTTCAATATTCAAGGGAACTTCAATCGTTCCAACACTGGCATCCGTCAAATCAGCAGTTACCTTAAACTTACGAGTGCTCTCCTGCATTTCGCTGGCCAAGGTCACACGATTGGCTCCGGTTAATACCACTGAAACTTCTGATGCAAATCCGCTAATGAAATACTGGTCATCATCATAGTGAATAACGATAGGAACGTTCGTTATCGTATTGGTGTAAGTTTCTGATTTAACCTGCCTTGCGGTATTACTATTTTGAAAGTTGGTTGACGTTGCATAGATGAATAAGATACAAGCAAAAAAGAGAGATGAAATGATGTATAGACTATTTTTTCTCATATTTCCAACCTCCTAACAAATGGTCCTTGAAACTGACTTTTTCCTCAACGGCTGGCAAAAGAATTGCTCGTAGCTCTGCTTCAAATTCTTCAATCGTCAAGTCGTGCTTGAAAACACCGTTATAGGTAATAGAAATGCCACCTGTTTCCTCTGAGACGATGAAGGTCAAGGCATCGGATACTTCTGACAAACCGATAGCCGCCCGGTGTCTGGTCCCAAATTCCTTGGAAATCCCTGTGCTTTCTGTCAAGGGCAGATAGGCAGAGGTGACTGCAATCCGATTTTCTCTGATAATCACAGCACCATCGTGTAGGGGAGTGTTGGGGATAAAGATATTAATAAGGAGTTCAGCTGAAATATTGGCATCCAAAGGAATCCCTGTCGCAATGTATTCTTGCAAGGTCCGAACTCGTTGGATGGCAACCAGAGCACCAATCTTACGAGGACTCATATATTCAACCGACTTGATAAAGGCACGAATCATTTGCTCTTCTGCACTAATTTGAGCAGTAGAAAAGAAATCTGTCGCCCTTCCCAAGCGTTCCAAACCAGTCCGAATCTCTGGAGAGAAGATAACAACCGCAGCAATAACCCCATAGGTGATAATTTGATTAATCAACCAAGAAATCGTTGTTAAACCAAGGATATTGGCTACAACCTGGGCTAATACAAAGATCACGACCCCACGCACCAAAATCATAATCTTGGTGCCAGCTATCGCTTTTGTAAAACGATATAAAATATAGGCCACAATCAAAATATCAAACAGATTGATGGCAATACTCCAAGGACTAGAAAACAAGCTAGTCCAATATTGCAGGTTGGATAATTGTTGAAAGTTCATCTGCTGTCTCCTCTCTGTCCAAACACGTTCCTTTCTATTATACCATTTTTCTGACATTTTTTTCCCTATCCTACTTCATTTTAAATTAAGGAAAAATATGATAAAATAAACTGACTAGAAAAAACAAAGGAGAAACCATGTCTCAACTCTATGATATTACCATTGTAGGTGGTGGTCCTGTCGGGCTTTTTGCAGCCTTCTATGCTCATCTACGCCAAGCCAAGGTCCAAATCATCGACTCTCTTCCCCAACTCGGTGGACAACCTGCCATTCTCTATCCTGAAAAGGAAATTTTAGACGTACCGGGATTCCCAAACCTGACTGGAGAAGAGTTGACTAACCGTCTAATCGAGCAATTAAATGGCTTTGATACCCCTATTCATCTCAACGAAACGGTTCTTGAGATTGAAAAACAAGAAGAAGGCTTTGCCATCACAACTTCTAAAGGAAGTCATCTGTCTAAAACAGTTATCATCGCTATGGGTGGGGGTGCCTTCAAACCACGTCCTCTGGAACTAGAAGGCGTTGAAGGCTATGAAAATATCCACTACCACGTTTCCAACATCCAGCAATATGCTGGTAAGAAAGTGACGATTCTTGGTGGAGGAGACTCGGCTGTGGATTGGGCTTTGGCTTTTGAAAAAATTTCACCGACTACCCTTGTTCACCGCAGAGATAATTTCCGCGCCTTGGAACACAGTGTCCAAGCCTTGCAAGAATCATCTGTGACCATCAAGACACCATTCATCCCTAGCCAACTCCTTGGAGATGGAAAAACGCTTGACAAGTTGGAAATCACAAAAGTTAAATCTGATGAAACAGAAACTATTGACATAGACCACCTCTTTGTCAACTATGGTTTCAAATCTTCTGTTGGTAACCTTAAAAACTGGGGTCTGGACCTCAACCGCCACAAGATTATCGTCAATAGCAAACAGGAATCCAGCCAAGCAGGTATCTATGCTATCGGTGACTGCTGCTACTATGACGGAAAAATTGATCTGATTGCGACAGGCCTCGGAGAAGCACCAACCGCCGTCAACAACGCCATCAACTACATCGACCCTGAGCAAAAAGTACAACCCAAACACTCAACAAGTTTATAAGAAAAGAACCACGAGTCCTACGATTCGTGGTTTTATAGTTCATCGGCTATAACTGGAGTTTTACTTTGTACCATTTAAAGCATTTGGATATTCTTTACTTTTCGTTTCTATAGTTTCAACTATTTTTGTAGAAAATTCTCCCTTCATCGAACTATCAATATTTTTCGAAACTTCTTTCAAACTTTCTTGAGCACTTAATAGAGAAATTTTCATATATTTTTCTGTATCTTTTTCTATAGTGGAAATACGAGCTTTTTTTGCTGGAGCCAAGATGTTTTTTATAAATGATCGTTCCAACTCTTTTTCAATATTTCTTAGTGCCTCCTCTCCTCACGCGAAAAAATCATTAATATAATCAAATACATTCGCCATTACTTTTTACCTCGTTCTTCTAAGCGCCGTTGCTGTTCCTGGGCTCTGGCAAGCCCATCTTCTAAAATACAGTATTGTCGTTTGTATTCTTGCTCTAGCTTCATCTCTTCTTGTTTGAGTTGCCCTTGTCTATTTCGATATGCCATCTCGATTTGCTGACTAAAGTTGGATGCGAGTTGATTGGACTGATAACGCCATTCGGTTGTATCTCCACCTAACTGGTCTAAGGAATGGGAAATGATTCGATGCTTCTCATCAATCATATTCCGCAATTGTTGAAATTTATAGTTGGCTTCCTCATACTGATTTTCGATTTTTTTACAAGAACGTCTATAGTTATCCTCACATTCTTCTAAACGCTGGCGCTTTTTCCAGATGTCATCCTGAATCATAACAAACTCTCCCACTGGCTAAATTTACTAGCTAATTCCCTATCTTCATCTAATTTCTTCTGAATTCCGTTTTGGATTTGCTTTTCCAAGTCTGTAAAATCTTTTTCTAACTGTTTTGCCTTATCTACAACAGGATGAAACCGATTCTGAATGATACCAATAGTTGTTTCATAGTTCAAGCCTCCTTCGGAATAGGCGACCTCTGTTTCATATGAACTAAGGATAAAGCCCCAAGGGACATTACTGCAAGATGCAAATACTTCACTTGCGTCTTGAATTCCTCTATTATAGATATTTTTTATAATATCCATCTCCTCTGTGACGATACGGCAAATACCCGAAGCTGCAATCTTAGCTTGCTCAGAGTCCAGAAAGAGTTGTTCCCCTGCTGTATATCCATCGGAAGCCAATATATTTTTAAGTGTTTTATACCCTTCCATTTTAATCAGAAAGTCGTTATATGCGACTGTACTGGTGTTGGAGAAAATTTTTATTTTCCCATCCTTATCCAAGCGATAACCATAGGTCATATGTTGATTGATAGGGTCTTCTGATTCACTATCTACATAATAAACCATACCTACAGACCCGATACTGCCCTTCGCAATATCTCTACCAACCATGCTGATCATATCTTTAGGGTCAGCATAGTTAAAGATACGCCCTTTAATCTGATCAACAATTTTTCTCTGTTCAGGGCTAAGGATTCGATAGATATCAGGCCCGTTAAAGATTTAAGCCTGTTGGATTCGTTCTATTTGGGCCGCTTCAAGGGCAGCCATGGCATACTGAGCATCCATAGATCCAAGCGAATGCCCATAGATATTAATCTTGGCATTGGGATATTTTTCCATGATGTCTTTTAAAGCTCTGGCAGAAGCCTTTAATTGCTCAGTAGATTGATCTTGATCGCTGGGAACATTTTGTTTCAGGATATGCGTTCCAATCACGAAATCATTTTCTGCCCAGTCATTCCAGACATCTGCTGTTTCTTTAAAAATATGATCTGGGCCCGTAGAACCACGAAAGAGGACCGTTACTTCCTGTACATCCTCAGCATTTTCTTTGGGATTTTTTACAACCGCATAAACTTGCTCGCCCGCTCCTGTAGTATTGTTGTAGACTTGGGTGACAGTACCAACGCTTCTATCATATTGGTCCTTAACCTCACGCTTAATTGAGTTATCGTTATATTCAGTCATTGCAATCTGAAGATTTGAATCATCGACATATTTTCTCATTTTTTAGATTCCTTTAACATAGATGATAATTTAGGTGATACAGTATATCCATAAGATTCATAATTTCCTGAATTATCTTTTATTAAGCCAAAGTGAAAATCTAATTCCTTATCATCATTAAAATATATCCTTACCATTAGTCCTCCCATTGGATTATACTCTAAAGTTTCTGTATCAATATCATATGATTTAATGATTCCATCTTCTGTTAATGCTTTAGGATCATTTGCCTTCATATGATTTTCATAAACCTTCTTTGCCTCATCGCTGGTCGCGATGGCAATCATTTCTTGTTTCTTTTGATATTGGTGCATGCTACAACCTCCTATTGTGATTCCAATTACTGCTAAAATACTGAATAAAATAATCATGCTTTTTTTAGTTTTTTTCATGTTTCCTCCTTTATGCTATCCTATCAATGAATTAGGGACTAACTTACTCATAGTATAGCATAACTTTCCTGCACATCCTCAGCTTTTTCATCAGGATTCTTTAAAACGGCATAAACTTGCTCACCCGCTCCTGTAGTATTGTTGTAGACTTTGGTGACATACCCTACATTATGATTGTACTGAGTATTGACCTCATATTTATCTTTTTTCATGTTAGGTTGGTACTCTGTCATAGCTATCTGGAGATGAGGATCATTAATATATTTTTCAACCATTACTATTTTTCCTCTTTTTTATAATATTTATCACGAGTCTGCCAAAATTTAGGCGTACTTCCATAAAATGCTGAAGTATAATCTCCATCAGATCCTTCAATTAAATTATAATCCACAAGCATTTCTTCATCATCATTGATTATTAAAGAAACCATCAGGCCACCCATTGGATTATAACTTAATGAATCTTGTTTCACTTGATAGGAATGTACGAATCCTTTCTCAGTAAAAGCATAAGGGTCTTCTTTATTTAAATATTCTTCATAAACCTTTATCGCCTCATCACTTGTCGCGATGGCAATCATTTCTTGTTTCTTTTGGTATTGGTGCATGCTACAACCTCCTACTGCGATTCCAATTACTGCTAAAATACTAAATAAAATAATCATGCTTTTTTTAGATGTTTTCATGGTGCCTCCTTTATGCTATCCTATCAATGAATTAGGGACTAACTTACTCATAGTATAGCATAATTTTCCTCTACATCCTCAGCATTATCATAAGGATTCTTTACAACGGCATAAACCTGCTCACCCGCTCCTGTAGTATTGTTGTAGACTTGGGTGACAGTGCCAAGTTCGCTTTCATATTGGTCATATAAAGTTCTTCCCTCACCCATATTATCCTGATACTCTGTCATTGCTATTTGAAGATTTTTATCGTTTACATAGTCCTTAATCATTTTTTCCTTCTTCCAAAATCCTGTTTAGGTCACCAGTATATCCATAGTATGCAGTACTATAAGTACCATCTCCATTATCTATTAAGTTAAAATTCATCCTAAGATCTTTTTTCCCGTTCAAAAATAAACGTACCATTAAACCTCCTATTGGATTATAGGAAAGTTTTTCTTTATCAATTTCATAACTCTTAATGATCCCCTCTTCGGTCAGTGCTTTGGGATCTTCTTTCTTTAAATATTCTTCATAAACCTTTTTCGCCTCATCACTTGTCGCGATGGCAATCATTTCTTGTTTCTTTTGGTATTGGTGCATGCTACAACCTCCTACTGCTATTCCAATCACTGCTAAAATACTGAATAAAATAATCATGCTTTTTTTAGATGTTTTCATGTTTCCTCCTTTATGCTATCCTATCAATGAATTAGGGACTAACTTACTCATAGTATAGCATAACTTTCCTGCACATCCTCAGCTTTTTCATTGGGATTTTTTACAACGGCATAAACCTGCTCACCCGCTCCTGTAGTATTGTTATAGACTTGGGTGACAGTGCCTAATTTCTCATTATTAGGAGTTCTAGCAACATTATCTAACTTCAAATTTCTATATTCTGTCATAGCTATCTGAAGTTGTTTATCATTGACATATTCTTTTTCCATAACCCTATTCTCCAAGAAGTTTTGCTAATTTCCCTGAGTATATATAACCACTAGATTTTAAAATACCTTCATTATCTTTAATGATTCCAAATTGAAATTCCAAATCTTTATCATAATTCACATAAACTGTAACCTCCATCCCTCCCATGGGATTGTAGTATAGGCTTTCATTATCAATTTCATACGATTTAATAACACCATAGTCAGTTAAGGCATTTTGATCCAATGCTTTCATATGGCTTTCATAAAGCTTTCTTGCCTCATCACTTGTCGCGATAGCAATCATTTCCTGTTTCTTTTGGTATTGGTGCATGCTACAACCTCCTACTGTGATTCCAATTACTGCTAAAATACTAAATAAAATAATCATGCTTTTTTTAGGTTTTTTCATGGTGCCTCCTTTAACCTGACCGTGTAACTCATCTATAGTATACCATAGATTATACAGTCGACTTTCATTAAAATATTTCTCACATATTTATTTTATAACTTCAAGAAAAGAACCACGAGTCAAATGCGATTCGTGGTTTTATAATTCATCGGCTATCTTATTGATTTTTCTAAGTCTGTGGTTGACACCACTTTTGGTCAGAGGGGTGCTGAGGCTGTCTGCCAACTGCTGGATAGAGTAGTCTGGGTGCTGAATCCGCAGTTGCGCTACCTCCTGCAAATCCACTGGCAGATTTTCTAAGCCCATGATATCTTTGATTTTACTGATATTGTTGATAGTCTTCATGCTGGCAGAAACTGTCCGAGCGATATTAGCTGTCTCGGCATTATTGGCCCTATTGAGGTCATTACGAGTTTCTCGTAAAATCTTAACCCGCTCAAAATCATCACGTGCCTGCATGGCTCCGATTACTATCAAAAAGTCCATAATGTCTTCAGCTCGCTGGAGATAGGTCACAGCCCCCTTCTTGCGCTCCAGCACCTTGGCATCCAGTAAAAACTGCTGAAGAAGGGAGGCAATCCCTTGCGCGTGATCCAGATAAACAGAACTGATTTCCAACTGGTACTTACCTGACTCCGGATCACGAATACTTCCATTTGCCAAGAAAGCACCACAGAGATAGGCACGACCCGCTTCCTCATCCGATAAAATCGCCTCATCAATACCTGTTTCCAAGCCAAAGAAGGAGTCGGCCAAATGCAAATCGCTCAACAAATCCTGTACCTTTTCATCTGTAAAAACGGTATAGACCCGATTCTTGCGAAGATTGCTCCTCTGGTGGTGACGAATTTCTGATTTGATTTCGTAGAAATGGAGAAAGGACTCATAGAGGTGACGGGCTAGCTTGGCATTTTCTGTCACGACAGACAAGGTCAAGCCCGAAGTCGAGAGACCGATACTGCCAGACATTTTGATAATGGCAGATAATTCATGCCGGCTCAGATGGTGTTGACCTAAGATTTCTTCTTTTACTGCTACTGTGAAACTCATTTTCTCACCTGTATAATCCGCATCAACTCATCCACGATCAAATCTCCATCGTGAAAGGCACCCCCATTTTCCAGACGAAGGAAGTTAGAGGAAATCACACGCGGAACTTGTTTACAAAGGCCAGCAAAGTCATGTTCCACCTGTACCAAGTATTCATCAAAACGGTTGGAATTCATGTATTCCTGAGGCACTTTTTCAATATTCACCAAGACAGTATCGATAAAAGGTCGGCCAAGGTGACGATGCAAGACCTCTACGTGGTCACTATCTGTAAAGTGTTCCGTCTCCCCACGTTGGGTCATGATATTGCAGACATAGGCGATTTCTGCCTTGGTTTCCAAAAGTGCCTGCCCGATTTCCTTAATCACGATATTGGGCAAAATCGAGGTAAAGAGGGAACCAGGTCCGAGGACAATCATGTCACTTTCAAGAATGGTCTGCACTACTCGACGACTGGCCAGAGGCGTATCATCGTTGAGGGTATTGGTCACATAGACATGGTCAATCATGCCTGGATGGTCTGCAATATGACTCTCTCCAGCCACTTCTGTCCCATCCTGAAAGACCGCATGAAGGGTCAAAGGATGGTCACTGGAAGGATAAATCTTCCCAGTTGTATGGAAAAATTTGCTCAGTAACTGCATGGCATTATAGGTCGAACCCTGCATTTCTGACAGGCCAGCAATAATGAGATTGCCCAATGGATGACCAGCAAAGGCTCCCGCATCTTCAGAAAAGCGGTACTGAAAGACTTTCTCATAAAACTTAGGCATATCCGACATGGCCACAAGGACATTGCGGAGATCGCCTGGCGGTGTCAATTGTTGCATATTTTTTCGAAGTTCACCTGATGAACCACCATCATCCGCCACCGTTACGATAGCAGCAATTTCCACATCTTTTTCACGCAGACTTTTTAGAATGACAGGAATTCCAGTTCCTCCACCAATCACCGTTATCTTTGGTTTTCTCATGAACGGTTTACCGTTTCCTTTCTTCGGTCTTTGTCGCGATGCCCTTCATTAACAGGCCAATTCTTGGATAAGTCCTGCGCCAAGCGTTTAGCAAAGGCCACACTACGGTGTTGCCCACCCGTACAACCCATGGCAATGGTCAAAACGGACTTCCCTTCCTTTTGGTAACTTGGCAAAATCGGCTCAATCAAGGCCAACAAATGCTGATAAAAATCTTCTGACTCAGGATGATTCATGACATAGTCATAAACTGGTTCATCTACACCCGTTTGATTACGCAGTTCTGGAAGGTAATATGGATTTGGCAAGAAACGGACATCAAAGACCAGGTCCGCATCAATTGGGATTCCGTATTTAAAGCCAAAAGACATGACTTCAATACGGAAAGACTGAGCTTTCTCTTGATCAGAAAACTGCTCTGCAATGGTTTTACGCAACTCACGTGGAGTAAGTTCAGTCGTATCCACCACATTTTGACTCATATTTTTCAAAGGCGCCAAGAGTTCACGTTCCAGCTTGATTCCATCCAAAATCCGTCCATCTGCAGCTAGAGGGTGACTTCGTCTAGTTTCCTTGTAACGCGCGACCAATTCCTTATCAGCTGCATCCAAAAAGAGAATTTTAAAGTCCAGTTCTTCCTTGTTTTCCAACTCATCCAAAACAGTTTGAATCTCTGAAAAGAAAGAACGGCTACGCATATCCACTACCAAGGCCAACTTATGGTCGTCTTCCTTTGTTTCCACCAACTGCAAAAACTTAGGCAAGAGAGCTGGCGGCATATTATCAATAGTAAAATAACCCAAATCTTCGAAGGACTGAATGGCAACTGTTTTCCCTGCACCACTCATTCCTGTCACAATCACCAAGTGAAGTTGTTTCTTTGTCATCTTTTTCTCCTTATATCAAAAGAAGTTTGGCTACACCAAACTTCAACTAGCTTATCCAATCTCTGCGATGACTTCGATTTCGACTTTTACATCACGAGGAAGACGAGCTACCTCTACTGCTGAACGAGCTGGAAATTCTTCTTTAAAGGCCGTTTGGTAAACCTCGTTAAAAGGAACAAAGTCGTTCATATCGCTCAAGAAACAAGTTGTTTTGACAACATGGTCAAAGTCTGTTCCTGCTTCTGCCAAAATAGCACCAATGTTTTTCAAGACTTGTTCTGTCTGTTCTTGGATCGTTTCTCCAACGATTTCCCCAGTTTCAGGAGATAGAGGAACTTGACCACTAGCAAACAAAAGGTTGCCAACGATTTTTCCTTGAACATATGGTCCGATAGCCTTTGGAGCTTTGTCTGTATGAATTGTTTTTGCCATTTTCTTTTCCTCACAATTTTTCTAAGATTGCATCCCAAGCCTCATCCATCCCTGCCTTGCTGACAGATGAAAAGAGGATAAAGTCGTCACTTGGGTCAAAGTTTAATTTCTTTTTGATTGCTGATTCGTGCTTGTTCCATTTACCACGAGGAATCTTGTCCGCCTTAGTCGCCACAATGATGACCGGAATCTCATAATACTTGAGAAATTCGTACATCTGTACATCATCTGCTGACGGGTCATGACGAAGGTCAACTAAACTAACCACCGCACGGAGATTTTCCCGAGTTGTTAGGTACTCCTCAATCATGCGCCCCCACTTTTCACGTTCCTTCTTGGAAACGCGGGCATAGCCATAACCAGGCACATCCACAAAGCGCATCTTGTCATCAATGTTAAAGAAGTTGAGAAGTTGAGTTTTACCAGGCTTACCTGACGTACGGGCAAGATTCTTACGGTTCAACATAGTATTGATAAAGCTAGACTTGCCAACATTGGAACGCCCTGCTAGGGCAATCTCTGGCAGTTCATCCTGCGGATAGTGGGATTTATTGGCCGCACTGAGTAAGATTTCAGCATTGTGTGTATTAAGTTCCATAGTCACCTCTAGGCTGTTTCTAGGATTGGTTTATCCGTTCCATCGACAGCTTCTTTAGTGATGCGGACCAATTTCACATTTTCCTGACTCGGTACTTCAAACATGACATCTAGCATGGTTTCTTCGATAATCGAGCGAAGACCACGCGCACCAGTTTTGCGTTCGATAGCCTTATTGGCAATCTCTTGAAGTGCTTCGTCGTCAAATTCCAACTCGACATCATCATAAGATAGCAAGGTTTGGTACTGTTTCACCAAGGCATTTCTTGGCTCTTTCAAGATGCGAACCAAGTCATCCACTGTCAATTGCTCCAGAGCTGCAAAGACTGGCAAGCGCCCAATCAACTCTGGGATAATACCAAATTTTTGAATATCTTCTGCGATGATTTCTTGCATGTAAGAGCTGTTTTCATCAATCGCTTTATTGTTTTGACCAAAGCCGATAACCTTTTCACCCAGACGTTGTTTGACAATTTCTTCGATACCATCAAAGGCACCACCCACGATGAAGAGGATATTTTTTGTATCCACTTGAATCATCTCTTGTTGTGGATGTTTACGTCCACCTTGAGGTGGTACGCTGGCAACGGTTCCCTCGATAATCTTGAGAAGGGCTTGTTGTACCCCTTCACCAGAAACATCACGTGTGATAGAAACGTTCTCGCTTTTCTTGGCAATCTTGTCAATTTCATCCACGTAGATAATCCCACGCTCTGCACGTTCGATGTTAAAGTCAGCAGCCTGCAATAGTTTGAGGAGAATATTTTCCACATCCTCACCCACATAACCAGCCTCAGTCAGAGCTGTCGCATCTGCAATCGCAAAAGGCACATTCAAGCTCTTAGCCAAGGTCTGAGCAAGGAAAGTTTTCCCTGAACCAGTTGGTCCAATCATCAAGATGTTTGACTTCTGCAAATCCACATCTTCTGACTCTTCACGCGTATCGTGGAAATTAATACGTTTGTAGTGGTTGTAAACAGCTACTGCCAAGGCACGTTTAGCACGATCTTGACCGATTACATAGTGGTTCAAGATATGGAGGAGTTCGATTGGTTTTGGCACTTCAGACAAGTCTGCCAAGACTTCTTCCGCCAACTCCTCACGAATGATTTCCTGGGCTAACTCCACACATTCATTACAGATAAAGGCGTTGTTACCTGCGATTATTTTTTGTACTTCTTCTTGGCTTTTGCCACAAAATGAGCAATAAACCATCATATCATTATTCCTATTTGTAGGCATGATTTCCTTCCGTTCTATTCTATACTGTCATTCTATCTAAAATAAGGTCATGTAAAAAGCATGGATACTATTGACCAAATTGGTAAAGGCACTTAACCAGAGCAGGACAGAAAGTCCATAGCGCTTTTTACGAAAAGCCTGTGCTCCTGCAAGCAAGCAGACCAAACACAGCATGGCTGTGAAAAAACCAAATATACTACGTTCCATTAGACTTCCTTTCTCTTGCGGTATTGGATGGTAAAATCATAAGGATTTTTCTCATCTTTAGCGTAAAATTTGCTTGAAACTGTCTCAAAAAGAGACAAGTCAAAGTCTTCAGGGAAATAGGTATCTCCTTCCACCCGTGCATGGATTTGAGTGACAATGACTTCATCCAAATAGGGTTCAAAAGCCTGAAAAATTTGCTTTCCACCGATAATATAGAGATTCTTGTCTTGACCCTGATACCAGTCTAGAACAGACTGGATGTCCTGAAAAGTAGTAACCCCATCTATCTTTTCTTCCAAATTACGTGTCAAAATCAAGGTCTCCCGTTTTGGAAGCAAGCGACGCCCCATCCCATCAAAGGTCACGCGCCCCATCAAGATAGCATGATTCAGAGTTGTTTCTTTGAAGTGTTGCAGTTCTGCTGGCAAATGCCAAGGCAGACGATTGTCCTTACCAATCACACCCTCTTCATCCTGGGCCCAAATAGCTACGATTTTCTTAGTCATGCTTCCATCCTTTTCACTGATAGTACTATTTTATCAAAAAACTCAAAAAAAGACTGGTTTGGAATGCGTTCAGTTTGATAGAAAAGAAGCAGGCTAGCTTTAGCCTGCTTCTCCTGTCCCTAGGACATACGTTTCTTTGCTTCTAATTCAATTTTTTTGACTACTTCTTGAATGTTCAATCCAGTTGTATCAAGGTAGACAGCGTCCTCTGCTTGTTTGAGAGGCGAAGTCTCACGATGACTATCCTTGTAGTCACGCGCAGCAATTTCCTCTTTTAGGGTTTCAAGGTCTGTTTCAATTCCCTTGGCAATATTTTCCTTGTAACGGCGTTCTGCTCTTTCATCAACAGAAGCTACTAAGAAAATTTTCAATTCTGCTTGTGGCAATACAACAGTCCCAATATCGCGACCATCCATGACAATCCCACCTTGCTGGGCAATCTCTTGTTGGAGAGAAACTAGTTTCTCACGTACTTCAGGAATTGCTGCAATAGCAGAAACATGATTGGTCACTTCATTTTCACGAATAGGATGAGTAATGTCCACATCTCCTACAAAGACAAGTTGTTCTCCAGTTTCTGAGCGCCCAAAGCTGATTGGATGCTGGTCCAATAAGGCTAAAAGTTCCTCAATTTCTTCCACTCCTAACTGGTGTTTCAGAGCCATATAGGTCGCCGCACGATACATAGCACCTGTATCTAGATAGGTATAACCAAAATTTTTAGCAATAATCTTAGCAACCGTACTCTTACCGCTTGAAGCTGGACCATCGATAGCAATTTGAATTGTTTTCATATCAACTCCTATTTGATTTTGATAACATCACCTGGATTAGCAAACCAAGACCCTGTAGCCATATGTCCAGGATTCAAGGCCTCTAGCTGAGCAATCGAGATTCCTGCACGAGCGGCAATGGTTGCTTCTCCTTCTCCAGCCTGAACTGTAATTGTCCCTTCACTATCAGTATGCTCTTCAGAATGTCTTTCACTAGAAGAGCTCTCTGTAGAAGTTGCTTCTTCAGTCTTGCTAGATGAAGATGCGGATTCTTCTGTTACAGAGGTTGAAACAGGGGCAGATGAATCATAAAAATCTTTCAAGGCTGCTGTACGATTACTCCCTCCACTTGAAAGGTAAATCAATACTATTATCATTACTACAACAATCACGAAAAAGAGACTAGCTAGAATCGTCAAGACACGATTTGCAACAATACCTGTACCTTTTTGATTACGTTGACGTCGTTCCGTTCTTGTCTGTTCTTCTTGATTCTCATAAATATCTTCTTGCCACGGTTCTTTTGCCATACCTTACTCCTTGTTTTTTTTTACTTTTCTTATTACAATATAAATATGAAAATCACACTTATACCTGAACGCTGCATCGCCTGTGGGCTTTGCCAAACTTATTCTGATTTATTTGATTACCACGATAATGGAATCGTGCGTTTTTACGATGACCCTGACCAACTAGAAAAAGAAATCTCTCCTAGTCAGGACGTCGTAGAAGCTGTTAGAAACTGTCCGACACGTGCCTTGATTAAAGATTAACTCTAATACCGATAAGAACGTTTCACTCCTTCTAGTTTAGCATATTTCCATGCAAAATTATAGTCTTTTCTCTTTATTTTTTTCTGTAAAATCAGGAAGGTCACTTTTTTCTTTGATAAGATAAAGTGGTCTTTTTTTAGTCTCTAGATAAATCTTACTGATATACTTGCCGAGAATCCCAATGGTCAAGAGTTGAATCCCACCAAGGAAGAGAATAACAGCCATCAGAGAGGTCCAACCTGATGTCGGATTGCCCAAAATGAGGGTCCGAACCACAACAAAAAAGGTCATAAGAAGAGAAATAAAACAAGATAGGAGACCTGCCACAAAGGCGATAATCAAGGGAAAATCTGAAAAATTAACAATCCCTTCAATGGAGTAGAAAAAGAGTTGCCTAAAACTCCAACTGGTATTGCCAGCCTGCCTTTCGACATTTGGATAGTCCAGATAGTGGGTTTTAAAGCCGACCCAGGCAAAGAGTCCCTTCGAAAAGCGATTGGACTCAGTCAAGCTTAAAATGGCATCCACTACAGATCTTCTCATCATGCGAAAATCACGGACACCTGACGGCAAGGCTACTGGACTAATTTTTTTCATGAAGCCATAAAAGAGATCAGCACAGAAACTGCGAAAGAAGGGTTCTCCCGCCCGACTAGTTCTCCGTGTTCCTACACAGTCTAAATCTGCATTTTGGTCTAGTAAGTTTTTCATCTCAAGCAACATACTAGGAGGATCTTGGAGGTCTGCATCCATCACCACCACCAAATCTCCTGTCGCATATTGCAAGCCTGCATAGAGGGCTGCTTCTTTGCCAAAATTTCGTGAGAAAGAAAGATAATGAACTGCCGGATTTTGCTCCCGATAGGTCTTTAAGAGTTCCAAGGTTCCATCACTTGATCCATCGTCGATAAAGACATACTCGATTTCTGTTTCCAAATCTGGAAGTAAAGCTTCCAAAGCCTGATAAAAAAGAGGAAGTACTTCCTCTTCGTTTAAACAGGGGACAATGATTGACATCACCATCTTAGTCTTCAAATCCATTTGGATGCTTACTTTGCCAACGCCATGCGTCTTCACACATTTGGGTGATGCCGAGTTCTGCTTCCCAGCCGAGTTCTGCTTTGGCTTTTGCAGGATCTGAATAGCAGGCTGCAATATCACCTGGGCGACGGTCTACGATGCGGTAAGGAATTGGACGTCCGACTGCTTTTTCCATGTTTTGGATAATTTCAAGAACTGAGTAGCCTTTACCTGTTCCAAGGTTATAAACGTTTAGGCCTGAACCTTTTTGGATTTTTTGTAGAGCTGCGACGTGACCTTTAGCCAAATCGACAACGTGAATATAGTCACGAACACCAGTTCCGTCTTCCGTATCGTAATCGTCTCCAAACACTTGCACTTGCTCTAATTTTCCAACGGCTACTTGAGTCACATATGGCAAGAGATTGTTTGGAATACCGTTTGGATTTTCTCCCAAATCTCCGCTCTCATGAGCTCCGATTGGGTTAAAGTAACGAAGCAAGACCACATTCCATTCTGAGTCTGCCTTGTAGATATCCGTCAAAATTTCCTCTAGCATAAGCTTAGTGCGGCCATATGGATTGGTCACTGAAAGAGGGAAATCTTCCAAGATGGGCACTGTATGAGGATCTCCGTAAACTGTCGCAGAAGAACTGAAAATGATGTTTTTACAGTTGTTTTCTTCCATGACCTTCAAAAGACTAACAGTTCCAGCGATATTGTTGTCATAGTAGGCAAGAGGAATACGGGTTGATTCGCCGACAGCCTTCAAGCCAGCAAAGTGAATGACACCAGTTGGTTCTTCTTGTTTGAAAATGTCACGAAGAGTATCTGTATCACGGATATCTGCCTCATAGAAAGGCACTTCAACTCCTGTAATTCTCTCAACAACTTCTAAACTTTTGCGATTGCTGTTGACAAGGTTATCCACCACAACAACCTGATGACCTGCTTGGATTAACTCAATAACTGTGTGGGTTCCGATAAAACCTGCTCCACCAGTTACCAAAATCTTTTCTTGCATCTTCTTTCCTCGATTCTCGGATTATTTTTTCTTATTTTACCATTTTTGATAGGGAATGTCATTTGCCATCCTAGAGGGTAGGATAAAATTTCAGTAAAATTCTTATTCGCTTTTTGCTCGTTTGACATAGTTTTCAATTGGGTAGTTTAGAGGGTCCAAGGTCAACTCCTTGCCTTGGATCAGTTGAGCTAGATGGTAACCAATGATAGGACCAGTTGTGAGGCCTGATGAACCTAGTCCACTAGCAGCATAGACACCTGCCAATTCTGGAACCTGCCCAAAGAAAGGCGAGAAATCACGGGTATAGGCACGGATTCCCACACGCTCAGCTCTTGAAGTCGCTACTGCCAAGACTGGATAGTGAGGCAAGGCTGCCTCCTCCATTTGTTGGAGCAAGGTTTCATCTACCGTCAAATCAAATCCCATGTCATTTTCATGAGTAGCTCCTAGGGACAATTTCCCACCTGCAAAAGGAATCAAATCCCACTCCCCCTCTGGCATAACAACAGGGTTAGCTTCCATGTCTTGGGTAAGTTGATAATCTCGGAGTTGCCCCTTTTGGGGACGAACATCTACTTCATAACCTAAAGGCTCTAACAGGTGTCCCAACCAAGCTCCCGTCGCCAAAATAACCTGATCAAACAAATCTTCGCCAATCTGGTAACCCGATGTTAAAGGTGTCAGACTCACTTTTTCTTTGACCAGCTTGACTTGACTAGCTTCTAGCAAACGAGTCACTAAGAGTTGGCCATCTACTCTCGCTCCACCAGAAGCATAGAGCAGGCGGTCAAATCCCTGCAAGCCGGGGAATAATTCATTAGCTGAGGCTTGATCTAAAATGGCTAATTGCCCTATCAAAGGAGATTCTTCTCTACGCTGGAGGGCTAGTTGATAGAGTTCTTCCAACTTAGTTTCATCCTTTTTCAGGAGAAAAACTCCCGAACGCTGGTAAAAGTCGATTTCTTGTCCTGACTTCTCTAAATCAGCTAATAAGTCCACATAAAAGTCAGCGCCCAAGCGCGCCATCTTGTACCAGGCCCTATTGCGGCGTTTGGAAAACCAAGGACTGATAATTCCTGCTGCGGCCTTGGTAGCTTGACCTTGTCCATGGTCAAAAACGGTCACCTCTAGGTCACTTTCTTTCGAGAGGTAGTAGGCAGCTGTTGCTCCCACAATTCCTGCTCCGATAATGGCAACTTTTTTCATTGTTTTCACTTTCTAACTAGATATGGTGAAAAGGATTGGTCGATGCCTGACTAGGCAAGATATCAATATCCCAGCCCTTTTCTTCCTTCCATTGATTAAGAAGCTCTGCAATTTTTTCCACAAAAAGCACTTCGATATAATGACCTGGGTCCAATGCTAGCAAGCCATCAGACAGCATATCCTGCGCTGTATGGTAGTAAATATCACCAGTGATATAGACATCTGCCCCCTTTGCCAAAGCATCCTTATAGAATGACTGCCCGCTACCACCACAGATGGCCACTCTTGAAATAGGCTTCCGCAAATCACTCTCTTGATAATGTACTATTCGAATACTATCTAAACCAAAGACTTGCTTGACATGCTGGGCCAATTCCCCAAATGTCTGAGGCTGAACATTTCCAATTCGTCCAATCCCACGTCCAGGACCTGTCTCCTGCAGATAGGTCGTCTCCTCAATGCCTAGCATCTGACAGAACCAATCATTGAGACCATTTTCAACGATATCAATATTGGTATGGCTGACATAAACTGCGATGTCATGCTTGATCAGATCAATGTAAATCTGATTTTGTGGACGGCTAGCTACCAAATCCTTGATCGGACGGAAAATCGGCGCATGCTTGACAATAATCAAGTCAACACCCTTTTCAATGGCTTCAGCCACCGTTTCTTCACGAATATCCAGAGCCACCATGACCCTTTGGATATCCTTGTCCAAAGTTCCAATTTGTAGACCACGACTGTCTCCCTCCATTGAAAATTCCTGAGGACAAAAGGCTTCATATGCGTTAATTACTTCACTTGCTAGCATGGAGAACCTCCTTGATGGCTTGAATTTTATCTACTAGAATTTGACGTTCCTCTATATTTTTTTCTGGGATTTGATTAAGGGCAAACTCTAACTTATCAGCTTCTTTTTGCCATTTTTGGACAAAGACTGGACTGACCTCTTTGTACAAGAAAGGGCCAAAGCGAACATCACTGGCTGATAGCTTCATTTGTCCTGCTTCCACCACCAAAATCTCGTAAAACTTGCCAGCTTCTTCTAAGATGCTTTCAGCTACAATCTGAAATCCGTTGTCTTGTAACCAGATACGCAAATCGTCTTCACGATTATTGGGCTGGAGAATCAAACGCTCTACATGAGCTAACTTGTCCAAGCCATCTTCTAAAATCCTAGCAATCAAACGACCACCCATACCTGCAATGGTGATAACCGATACTTGGTCGGCCTCTTCAAAGGCTGCCAAGCCATTTGCTAAACGGGCTTGGATTTTCTCCTTTAACCCGTGACTTTCAACATTTTTAACCGCGGACTGATAGGGACCTTCTACGACCTCACCTGCAATGGCACTTTTGATTTGTCCTCTTTCGACCAACTCGATAGGCAGATAAGCATGGTCACTCCCCACATCTAGTAAAATGGCTCCCTGTGGCACAAAGGAAGCCACTAATTCTAATCTCTTTGAAATCATTTTCTCTCACTTTCCAAAACTATATTATTTCTTATTATACCACATTTCCGCTGGCAATCTTGCACCTAAAAAAACCGCAATCCTCAGATTGCAGTCTTTCTTTATTTTCTGGCTTGATAGCGACTAGTCAGGATGAAAATCAAGGTAAAGACCAACATCATGACACCATAAATAGGTAATGTTTGTCCTGTAAGTGTTGAAATTTCAAGCAATTTTTGAATTCTTGGGAAGAGAGCTGTGGCTAGGAAGCCTCCTACTGACCAAACAATCAAGAAGACACGCCAGAGAGTGAATGGCATGCAGGCTCTAAAAACTGATAAGAAACCAATTGACCCCAAGAGATAATAGAGTAGAGTTGAGATTTCTAACTCAGACCAACCTTGGCTACTTCCAAATATTTTCACAAAGAGTACGCTGAAGACGACCATGAGAGCGCTTGGTAGGGCACGAAGCATGGATCTTCTGAGGAAGTTTGGCTCGACAGGTTTGATATTTCGCTCAAAAGTCAGAACGAATGGTGGGAAACCTTCCACAAACTGGTCAATCATGGTAATCTGGATTGGAATAAAAGGGAAAATCAAGATCCATTCAGACCGTCCCAGAAGAGCACTGGCAATACAGATGACTGCGAGCAAGAATGAATAGATGGTCTTTATCAAGAAAATCGGGGCGATATGGGCAATGTTATTGACCACGCGACGACCTTCAAAGAGAATCTCAGGAACATCATTGAAGTCAGAGTTCAAGAGAACCAGATTGGCAATCTGACGAGTCGCAGGATCTCCCTCAGCCATCACGATAGAACAATCCGCCTCACGAAGGGCCAGAATATCATTGACTCCGTCTCCCGTCATAGCTGTTGTATGACCCGCTTTTTTCAGCGTTTGGATGATGAGTTTCTTTTGATGAGGGGAAACACGACCGAAAATCGCAGTCTCCTCCGCCATAGCAACCAATTCCTCATCCGTGATTTTCGAACAATCTACATAGCTGTGATAGTCCGCAAAACCAGCCTTCTGAGCAATACTGGAAACCGTAACTGGATTGTCACCAGAGATAATTTTTAGTCCTACTTCCTGAGAACGGAGATAGTCCAGCGTCTCCGCAGCTCCTTCTCGGATAGGGTCCAAGATTTCTAGCAAGGCTAGAGCCTGAATATCAGATGGTTTCTGCGGCTGGCGATGGTCTAATTTCTCCTGACTGAGAGCTAAGACCAAGACACGTGACCCTCTCTCCAAGGCATCCCTGGCTTCTGGGACCTCAGAATCCAACAACATCTCAGGCGCCCCTAAGAAAACTGTTCCCAAACCTTCTAACTCCATGGCTCCCCACTTGCGGTCGCTGGAGAAGGGAAGATTAGAGAGCATAGGATAGGCTACTTGGCCTTGGAATCGCTGGCGAATAGCTTGGGCAGTTGGATTTTTATCCTCACTATGGGCCATATAGCTAGCCAAGATGCTAGCAAGCGCTGACTCTCCATACTCTTCGGTCAAAGGAAGAACAGCCTCCACCTGCATCTTTCCTTGGGTGATGGTGCCTGTCTTGTCCAAACAGAGCATGTCCACGCGCGCCAAGGTCTCAACAGAGTACATCTCCTGCACCAAGACCTTTTTCAAACCTAGCTTGATAACTGCAGTCAAGAGCGAAGTAATAGTCAAAAGGGCGATTCCCTTGGGCAACATTCCTAGAAGGGCTGTCGACGAATTTACAACGGATGACTTTAGAGGTAATCCTTTTAAAAGCAAAGCTTCTAGCAAGAGAGCCAGACCAAAAGGAATGATAATCTTCCCAGTAAAACCAGCTAGCTTGTCCAGCGATTTCATGATACGGGAGTTAATAGGTTTAACGGTCTTGGCTTCCAGCATAAGTTTGGCAGCATAGTTGTCTGCACCTACATGATGAACTTGAGCCAAAACTGACCCACTGGCTAAGAAACTTCCAGACAAAAGCAAGGCGTCAACTTCCTTTTGCACCAAATCACTTTCCCCCGTTAACATGGCTTCATTGACTTCCGCAAAGCCTTCCAAAACCAAGGCATCACTGGGAATCTGCTCTCCTGCAGATAAACGAATGACATCTCCTAACACCAATTCTTCAGGATTCAGAGCCACTTCTTGGCCATCACGAATAGTCTTAACCTTTTCCTTGGTCATAAGATTGAGCTTGTCCACCATGTGTTTAGCACGCAGCTCGGTCACAATACCAGAAAAGGCGTTAAAGCAGATAACAGCAAAGAAGACCAGATTGCTCCAAGCCTGCACAAAAGCTAGCGCCAAAGCAATGGCAAAGTTCAAAGCGTTAAAAAGGGTAAAGACATTTCGTTTAACGATTTGCCAAGTGCTGGTGCTGGCCGATGCGGTAAAATCATTGACCAAGCCCTTAGCCTGTCTTTCCTTGACTTCTCTTTGGGTTAATCCCATAATCTTATTTTTATCCATAAATTCTATCATATCATTTTTTCTAAAAGAATTCTAATCTCATCCCAAATATGCACCTAGTCAAGGGAAAAAGTTTGCCAGCCCTCCTTTGATAAGGTATAATAATAACAAGAAAACAATCGAAGGAGATCGCATGTTTTATACTTATTTACGTGGATTGGTTGTCTTGCTCCTATGGTCCATCAATGGCAATGCCCATTATCATAATACTGATAAAATTCCTAATCAAGATGAAAATTATATTTTAGTTGCGCCTCACCGTACCTGGTGGGATCCAGTTTACATGGCCTTTGCGACCAAGCCAAAACAATTTATCTTTATGGCCAAAAAAGAGCTCTTTACCAACCGTATCTTTGGCTGGTGGATTCGTATGTGTGGTGCCTTTCCTATCGACCGTGAAAATCCTAGTGCTTCTGCCATCAAATATCCTATCAATGTTCTTAAAAAAAGTGATCGCTCTCTCATCATGTTTCCAAGTGGGAGCCGTCACTCAAACGATGTCAAGGGTGGCGTAGCTCTGATTGCCAAAATGGCCAAGGTCCGTATCATGCCGGTTACCTACACAGGTCCTATGACCTTGAAAGGCTTGGTTAGCCGCGAGCGTGTCGATATGAACTTTGGAAATCCAATCGATATCTCCGATATCAAGAAAATGAATGACGAAGGCATTGAAACAGTCGCCAATCGTATCCAAACAGAATTTCAACGTTTGGACCAAGAAACGAAACAATGGCACAATGATAAAAAACCAAACCCACTCTGGTGGTTTATCCGCATTCCTGCCCTCATCCTTGCCATTATCCTCGCTATCCTAACTATCATCTTTAGCTTTATCGCAAGCTTCGTATGGAATCCAGATAAAAAGAGAGAAAACCTTGGTTAAACAAATACAACAATCCCTTGGCAAAAGCCAAGGGATAATTCTTTTACTTGATTTTCCATTTTTGGGTCAACCAGCTAGAAAAGGCTAAAAATCGTTCAGCCACTTGTTCATGATGTCCATAAGGATCAAAGACAAACTGACCGTTCGGATAGCGTTTCTGAAGACTGGTATGAATCTGCTCAGCATAGGCTGGTGCTTGAGCCAAGCGATTAGTATGGTGTGCTCCTTCTGTTTGACCGTTCTGTAAATACAGCAAACAGTCTAGATTTTTCACTGTCTCTGCCTTGCAGTAAGTCACAAAATCAGGATACCAAAAGGAACCGCAGATTGAAAAGACACAGGAAACCTTGTCAAAGCTGAAAAGACTGTAGACTGCCGCCAAACCACCTAGTGAATACCCTCCATAAGCAAGGCGAGTTTCGTCCAGGCGATAAAGCGACTGCAGCTTGTCTAAAAGACCTCCAAATAAATGATCATGATAGGCCTTGGCCTGACCTCCAAAATCTGGAGCTCCATCTCTCAGAGCAGCTGCTTTCCAAGGAGTGTAGTCATCTAGGCGATTTTTAGAGGTCAAGCCCACTAAAATCACAGATTCTGAAAGGGATGATAGGAAATCCAAGTTTCCATCATTCAATAAAATAGCTGGATAGGTTTGATTGGGGTCGTAGTTAGAAGGAAGGCTGATTTTGACTTGAATTCCTTCCCAATCAAACTCATTATTTATTGATAAAGTCATTGATTTTCTCAAGGGAATCAATCACTGCTGGACCATAGTCCATCAACTCATCGTAAGAAATGGTCATGATTTTTTGATTCTTAATAGCAGGAACACCTTCCAAAACAGCATTTGCCTTCATCAACTCTACTGCGTTGGCATCCAATTTTTTATTGCGGTCGCTGGTTACATAGATAATCAATTCAGGATCCATTGACACGAGATTTTCCAAGGTCAAGCCTGATGTTCCCGTTGCAACATTTGTATAACCAAGTTGGTTCAACAAACTTTCTTGCAAAGCAGACTTGTAGGCACCGAAGGTTTCATCATTATAGGCAACCATAATCAAAGCCTTTTTCTTTTCACCTTGACTTGCTGGGTTTGCTTTCTTAACAGCATCAATTTTAGCTTGTAATTGGGCTGCGTATTCATTAGCCTTGTCCTGAACATTAAAAATCATTCCCAGATTTTTGACATCTTCTACAATATTTCCCAAATCTTGCTGAATTGTTGAGAGAGAAGCTTTTTGCGTATAAACTGGGATTTTGTTTTCATTCCAAGTGCTAATTATCCCCAAGGATTTTTCAGAAAACATCATGTTTCGACCCATCACAGCATCTGGCTCATAAGAAAGGACTGTCTCTTGTGACACTGTTTTTTTATCCCCAATTTGAGGAATAGCTGCAATAGCATCCTTGTATTTGTCCGTCACAGCATTGTCTGGATTGAGCATGCCAGCAATTTTATCCTTCAAGCCTAACTCCAATAAGATTTCAGTGGTTGAAAGATTGTTGGTGATAACTTTTTCAGGTGCCTTGTCAAAGACTTGTTCGACTTCATTTCCTTTCGCGTCATAGGTTTTGACCGTTAGTGGATAAGTCGTCTCTGCGCTCGCCTTTTGACTTGTTTCTGTGTTAGACTGTGTGGTAGCTTTTTCTGTAGTATTGCCACAAGCTACCATGGTTAGGGTAGCTACTGTTACGAGTAAAATGCTTAGTGTTTTTTTCATCTTGTTTTCCTTTTCATTCTTATAAATAGTGAATCATGGCTTGCTGATCCTCGGTCCAAGTAACCTGACTTTGAACTCCGTATACAGTTTGCAATGACTCAGGGGTGATGGTCTCCTTTGGAGTCCCTTGGTAAAGGATTTCTCCCTCTTTCATCAGATAGAGATAATCCGAATAGCGACAAGCAAGTTGAATATCATGTAGAACAGCTAGAACATTGACCTTGAGATTTTTCACAATGGCCAACAAGTCTAGCTGATACCTGATATCCAGGTGATTGGTTGGTTCGTCTAGGAGCAAGAGAGTCGGTTCTTGCGCCAAGGCGCGGGCTAATAAGACTCGTTGTTTCTCCCCCCCTGACAGAGACGAATAGAGACGAGTTTTCTTCTCGAGCATATCCACCTTGACAAGAGCATCTTGAACGAGGGCATAATCTCTTTCCCTTTCCTTCTGTAAAAAAGAGAGGTGGGGAGTTCTACCCAGCAAGACGATTTCCTCAACTGTACAATCAAACTGCAATTGATTAAACTGGGTGACAACTGCCATTTGCTTAGCTGTTTCTTTGAGTGACCAATGCTCCAGCGGTTTTCCATCTAGGTTTATCAAGCCTTTATCCGCCTTTTCCTGACGATAGAGGAGTTTAAGCAGGCTGGTTTTTCCACTTCCATTTGGTCCTAGTATCGTGTGAAATTGATTCCCTTCAACCTTAAGAGAAACTCCCTTGAGGATTTTTTTCTCTCCCAGTCCAAAATGGATATCCTTACAAATCAAGTCCATGTCAGACCCTCACCTCCCTTCGCCTACCTCCAACAATGTAGATAAAGAAGGGAGCACCTACCAAGGCTGTGAAAATACCAATAGGAAGCTCTGCGTTTGGAATGATGATACGAGAGAGTACGTCTGCCCAAATGACAAAGAGGGCACCTAGCAAGGTTGCAACAGGAAAAAGCCTCTTGTAATTCGTTCCTACTAATCCTCGAGCTAAATGTGGAGTAATCAGACCGACAAATCCAATAATCCCACAGGTTGCTACTAATACTGCTGTCAGCACAGCCACCATTGTCACATAAAGATACCAATAAAAGCGTAAGGGAATCCCCAAAGTTAAAGCAGCCTCATCTCCCATCATCATCGCATTGAAAACACGATACTGGGTAGAGAAAAATAGAAAGGCTATTCCTACCACTATAGTTGGCAGGACCAAGTCAGACCAGGAAGTCCCAGCGAGCGAGCCCATGGTCCAAAACTTAATGGTCATCACACTATCCGCATTAGCGCCAACTGAGATAATAAAGTTTGAAAAAGCCAGAAAGAGAGCGTTGACCACCGTTCCTGATAAGATTAGACTAGAAGTCGTCATCCTTCCCTGCATAGAGGCAATGATGAGGACAGCAATTGTTGCCAAAATAGCGCCAAGAAAAGCTCCAAGGCTAATCATCACTTTTAAACCAAGAATGATGCTCAAAGTTGCCCCTAGAGTTGCACCCGCAGATATTCCTAAGACATAAGGCTCTGCGATGGGATTGTTCACTGTAGACTGCATCACGCTACCACACATAGAAAGACCAGCCCCCACTATCAAACCTAACAATACTCGGGGGAATCTCATGTTCCATACAATGGCAAGAGTAGACTTGGAAACCTCTCCTATCTCAAGAGGAAATCCCAACCTGCTCAAAACAATCCGATAGGTATCTCCTAGATCAATCGCAACGGATCCCATTGAAACTGCTAGAAAGAGGGAAATTCCTAAAACACCTAGTAAAATACCTAAAAGCAATACAAATTGCAGGTCCTGTCGGCTTCCAGAAAATTTGGAAAGCATGCAAACCTCCTTTGATAGAATCTTAAAAATTTAGAAAATTCTCATGAAAAGTATACCATATTTTTAACTATGGAACAAGATGAGAAAAATGAATATAGTTGGTCTTACAGTACTAATAATCGTAACCGAAGATTATACTTGAGTATATCGAGGTAAAGTGACAACATAAAAAGCCCTCTGAAAATAGAGAGCCACCTGTTTATATAATTAGTGAGAATCTTTATGTCACCAATTCTCCCACTGGGTTTCAATCTTGACATCACCATAGTTGCTTGGCGAGTACTTGCTGTCATAAATCGTGCACCAGTCTTTCAAGACTTTCTGGTTGACGATTTCGTCGTAGTAAGAATCCAAATCCTTTGCAGTGATACCGTACTTCTCTAGGTAAGTTTTCACTTGGGCCTCGTCTTCGATATAGCTATCCTCATTTCCTGATAATACTATCTGAATTGACTTTGTGATTGTTTTAGTGTTTGGATTATATTTGCTGATCATCCATATCTTCGTTCCATCAGCTATTTTTCTCTCAACTGAAACAAACATTTTACTATACGCTTTCTCAAAATTAAATCCAACTCTCAGTTCAAGATAGCCTTCTGGAAGAGTCTTATACTTTCCTAAAGGGCTATATTTAAAATAATCTCCATCACTTGGCCAGACATCATCGATTTCAAAACCTTCTATATTTCTTAAAATATTATTTGTGCGATAGGTTTTCTCTGTTTCCTGATAGATTTCATCAAAAATGTTTTTAGGTTGCCTAGTAAAAAAGTAGAAACAGGATAATACAATTAGTGCAAATAACGCTATTAGACCTAAAATTTTTTTCATCATCATCCTCCTACTCCGCCACAGCTTCTAAACGATTTAAAAATTTTGACACACCTTTATAATTACTTTCAATATACGATTTAATGGCATCTTCCCCTTTTTCCATAATCTCTAATGGGAGGATACTGGAGTAAATAGTACTTCTAACCTGCTTCCAATCTTTATTTTTTAAGAATTCTCTTTCTCTAAGAGTCGAATCCTTTTGAAGGTCAGCATAATAGGAAGATATGGCTTGGTCATAGGATTGCCCCTTTTGCATACGACCAATAAGATTGACCGAATCGAGGTCTGCCTTGTAATCATCCTCACCAATGCTTGGTTTTTTATCCGTAGCGTTTTTAGTCGTGTCTCCCTCCCAGCCTGAAAGATCCTTGACACGCTCTCTACCGCCATAGATATCAGCTAACTGAACTTGATTAGGATTCAGATGAGTAGCCATGGTAATGGACTGGTGGGTAAAGTCTGCGTGACCTGTCACCAATTCTCCCACTGGGTTTCGACTTTCACATCGCCATAATTGCTTGGCGAGTACTTACTGTCATAAATCGAGCACCAATCTTTCAAGACTTTCTGGTTAACGATTTCGTCATAGTCTTTCTCTAATTCTTCTTTAGAAATATTATATTTTCTGAGATATTCTCTTATTTTTTCTTCATCCTCTAGATATTGACCTGGTTGCCTCGGTTCTTCAAAAATCGCAATCTCCTTTTGAAGGACTTTCTTTTTTATATTATAGTGAGCCGAATACCATAGGGTAATATCCGAATTAATCCTTTTTTCAAAAAGAATCGTCATTCCTTTAATACCTGAACCAAAGTTAAATCCAATACTTATGTCTTTATAACCTTCAGGATGAGTTTGATACTTCCCTGAAGGGGTGTATGCAAAATATTCTCCATCATTAGGCCAACCTGGACTAATTTTAAACCCATCTATGTTTCTTAAAATATTATTTGTACGATAGGTCTTCTCCGTTTCTTGGTAGATTTCATCAAAAATATTTTTAGGTTGATGGATAAAAAAGTAGAAACAGGATGATATGATTATTGCAACTAAAGCTAATATACTCAGTGTTTTCTTCATTAACTTTTCCTCCTAGTCTACCAAGGCTTCTAAGCGATTTAAAAATGTGGATACTTCTGGGTATTCTTCCTCAATATACTCTTTAATAGAAACCTCACCTTTTTTTAGTATATCCGCCGGTACTAGGCTAGAATAGATAGTACCTCTTACCTTTTTCCAATCCTTATTTTTCAAGAATTCTCTTTCTCTCTGAGAAGAGTCTTTTTGAAGGTCAGCATAATAAGAAGTTATAGCTTGGTCATAGGATTGCCCCTTTTGCATACGGCTGATAAGGTTGACCGAGTCTAGGTCTGCCTTGTAGTCATCCTCGCCAATACTTGGCTTCATATCGTTTGCATTAAAGGTCGTGTCTCCCTCCCACCCTGAAAGATCCTTGACATGCTCTCTACCGCCATAGATGTCGGATAACTGAACTTGATTAGGATTAAGATGAGTCGCCATAGTGATGGACTGGTGGGTAAAGTCTGCGTGACCTGCTCCATTGTTAGAGTAGGCCTTCAGTTTGCTATCCCAAAATTGGTCAAAGTTACCCGTATCACCATAAATCCCTTCATAAGTACTTTTATAGGAATCATAATGGTTAGTTCCATTTTTTCGATCATATTTCTTAATTTGATCTATATTATCAGATTTCCCACCCGCCATCTCATGCTGCAATCTAAGATTATAATACAGTTCTTTGGCCTTTTCTTCTTTCAATCCCAGTTCTTGATAAATTTCAAGAATTGGTTTTAAAGTTCTCAATTTTTGGCCTGTCTGCGGATCGCTCACAAATTCTTTATAAAAATAATGCCCCAATCCACCTGCTGTTTCGTTCCACTTAAAGTCATCATAGTTGGCCGCACCGACGACTCGCAAAAAGATATAGTCACGAAACTCTTGACTAGAGGTTGGAAACTTCTTGTCTATCCCCTGCTTGATGGTCAAGAGCTGTTGGGCTGTCTCGGCATCAAAGCCGTATTCTGCCATCATGGTTTGGACAAAGGCCTTCTCTTGACGACTGAGTTTCATATCCTTTGTGTCAGAATAGGCAGTCAGGTAGTTGGCCCAAGTCAGGTCAGATGGAATTTTAAAGCTCCCTGTCTTTGCATCCCAACTATTTTCAATCTGGGCCAGTCCGCGACTCAGTTGCACATCGATACTGTCTAGTTCATCGAAAAGCCCTCCTGAGTAGCTATCATAGGCGCGCAGGTCTCTCAAAATCGTTTCATAGACGCGTTTATTGGCGTGATGTCCTCGCATGAGTTCCACATTACTGCGTCTCAATCTTCCCTTTTCTTCACTATCCATGGTCAAGCTAGAAAGGAATTGGTTGACTTCATCTAGATAAGCAATCATTTGCTCTTCCTGACGGATCTTATCAAGTAGATCATCCTCCCGCCAACTCTTGCTGTCGACCATCGTTTGGTAGTCTTCTGGCAATTTCTTGATAGCTTGAGAGAAGGTTTCCGTATAGAGTTGTCCCCCTTTGCTCAAGGGTAATAAGACACTTGCAAAAAAACTTCTAGCCGAATTATAAGCATCGCCCTTTAGACTCTCTGTATCCTCTGAAAACTTTTGAATGGCTGATTGCAAGTCTTGATAAGCCTCAACCTGAGATTGGCACATGATTGCTACACTCGAACTTTGTAGTTGTGATTGTTCTAAGTACATATCAATGCCCATGTCGTTTTTCCTCCTCTCTTTCTAGTTCTTTGCGTCTTTCATAGTAAACCGCATCCAAGTCTCCCTCTAACCGGAACTTTTCTTTTTTCAAATCATCCATGCGGTAGCTGAGCTTCTCAAGAATTTGGTTTTTAAGTTGGTTTCTTTGTAGGAGTGTTTCTTCCAACTGTCCTGCATATCGGCTCTGATAGGCCGCCTCCCACAAATCATTTTGATAACGGTGACTAGCTCTATCATACCCTTCAAAGGTTTCTATCAGTTCTTTGGTGCGATATTTCTCTTTTCCATTGTCTTCTAGCTGGTACAAGAGTTCTCGCTCTCTTTTCTTCAACTCATCCAACTTGCTCATGCATGACTCCTAAAACCATTGGCACCCGCTTCATCTAACGCCTCAAAATCACTCGCTATAGAGTGCAGTCGTTCTGAAGTCAGGGTAACGGCTGCCGAAATCTGACTAGCTAGATTTTGAGACTTTGTCAGACATTGATGGGCTTTGTTATTCCCTTGAAGGGTCGTTCGATCATCTTGACTAGCCACAGCAATCGCTGTTAACGATTGACAAGCATTTTTCAGCTGACTCGCATACATTTGAGCAATATTTAGATCACTTTTTACTGTTGACATGACTGTTCTATCCTTTTTCTTAATCCCTTGTGATAGGTTTACTTTATTTAGCTATATAGACCTATTATACCATGTTTTGAATGCAAGCCCTAATTTATTCTATATTTAGATAATAAAATAGTTTTATATCTAAAAAGCTACCTAATTAGACTAGCTTCATTATCAAGCTATGCTCAATTGAACTCGGCCTAAGCACTTGGCAAAAAAGATAAAATCTCCAAGAAACTGAAGTTTCTTCGTCACTTTTCCTATTTTTGCTTTGTGCTTTTGACGGCCTTTGTATCTTGTTAATTGAACTCGGCCAAGCACTTGGCAAAAAAGATAAAATCTCCACGAAGGGAGAAAATCTGGTTTATTTTACCTTATAGTGCTAGGAACCGTAACCGAAGATAATACTCGAGTATATCGCGAGGTAAAAGTGACAACATAAAAAGCCCTCTGAAATCAGAGAGCTGATTTGAGCTCGGACTAAAATCCTAGTGAAACAAAAAAATCTACACGGTCAGAAAAGTCTCTATCGTGCCATTTTCATACATGATGTATAGTCCAAGTAGAATGAATACTAAGGGCACAATGATTCGCTCGTATTTTTCAATTGTCTCGAATATTAACGGAATAGAGGATAACGCCCGACTAAGCTCGCATAAGATAATTATGCCGATTACAAACACAAGCAACGCCACGAGGGTCTGTGACCAATCTAACGAAGCAAAATAAGGTATATAGATACCTAAATTATCTCCGCCAGACGCAATTGTCAGCAATGTAACTGTCCAAAATAGTTGATTTGCCTTGCTTTGTTCTAATCTTTCAATAATTTCTTCCTCTTCTTCCTCACCTTCTCCAACAATTGCAAAGCGAATCCCTAAATAAATAGGGATTAAACCAAGCAATCCAACCATCCATTCTTCAGGCACGAAATTAACGACATAAGCAGCAACTAAACTCGCCCCTACAAGTAAGCCTGTGCCTAGATATTGTCCCGCATAAATATGCCATTTTTGTTTATTCTGTGATAACTGTGCAAATAAAATAAATAAAATAATTAAATAATCGATACTGGTGGAAATATAAACACCAATAGCAGATATGATTGTCTGTCCCATAAAAACCTCCTGTATTAGTCAGTAATAAATCAGCAGATTTTAGGAGAGCACAGACACATTAATTTAGCTATCGCTAGTGGGTAATGTCGAACGTAGGAAAGCATTTTACTCCTCCTCAAAACGTAGTTACAAAGTAATTTCTAACTGGAATTCGGTGACTACTTCCATGTAAAGTATAACATACTATACTTTACTTCGTAAAGTGTGGGCTCTCCGAGGGGGCTTACAGACAGCTACGCACCCTTATGGTGTCATTAGCTGATACCATTTGAGGTTTTTGTAGTCTCCAAAATTGTGACCGATAAAACACCCTTTAACCTTGTCATGTCCGGTGATTTGTTTTTGTAGTCTCCAAAATTGTGACCGATAAAACACGATTCAGTTATTCCAGATGCTGAAAACTGTTTTTGTAGTCTCCAAAATTGTGACCGATAAAACCTCAATAAAAAAGCCCTCTGAAAATCAGAGAGCTCCAGTCTTGCTGGATAAAACGTTTATAGACTAGGCGGACGAGGCGAAGATTGTACTAATGGTACATCAAGCCGAAGCCAACGAAGTATAGAAACGTTTTAGACGCAAGATTAGCGACGAAGTCCTAGAGAGTTGATTAACTCACGGTAACGGTTAACGTCGTTTTTACGCAAGTATGCAAGCAAGTTACGACGGCGACCGATTTTCTTCATCAATCCACGGTAAGTAGCGTGGTCTTTTTTGTGTTGTTTGATGTGTTCGTTAAGGTGGTTGATTTCCCAAGTAAGGACAGCAACTTGAACCTCTACTGAACCTGTATCACCTTCGTGACGTGCATATTGTGCGATGATTTCATTTTTTTTCTCTTTTGAGATTGCCATGATGTTTCTCCTTTTTATTTGGCTTCATCCGAGTGACAGGTTGGCATGCCTGCAACCAAGAAGAAGTTATTTGTCTTTACGACAGTTCTTATTCTACCAAGAAGCAGAGACTTTGTCAACTGATTTACTTTTTAAAAACTTGACCTACTCTACTGATTTCAGAGCTTCAAGCATATCCACCTTTCTCAAGTGGTGATTTACAAAGAGACCCAGTAAGGCTAAGATTACAGTCACTGCGACGATTGGAAGAGCAGAGACTTCCCAGCTGACCTGTGGATAAAAAAGTATGGTGGCAGGTGAGATCATTTGAATCAAAAATTGATGTAAATAGTAGCCGGCTACCAAACCGAGAACAATCCCCACAAAGGACAGCACCATGGTCTCGCGGTAGATATAGAGGGTCACTTCTTTATTATGGAAACCGAGAACCTTGATGGTCGAAAGTTCACGGATACGTTCTGCCACATTGATATTGGTGAGATTGTAAAGAATGACAATGGCTAGCAAGACGGAAACAAGGACAAGGATTGCCATGGTTTTATTGAGAGAATTGGCTACAGATTCAAAAAGGTGGATAGCCGTTGCATTTTGGACCACCCCAGAAACAGCAGTTTTTTTCATAAAGGCCGCAGCTTCTTTCTCCGTATTGGATGGTGTTGGCTCTTTTAATTTTACTAGGTAGGTATTGTCTTTCGGACTGGTACCGTAGACTTGTTCGTATGTCGCTCGATTGAGATAAACAAAGTGTCCAACATAGTTTTCAGAAATAGCCGCGACCCTGATTTCTTTCCCATCAAGCTCCAGCTTGTCTCCAACCGTAATACCTTCTAGTTGAGCTAATTTTTGACTCACGACTGCTCCATCTGTGACCTGCACCTCTTGGCCATTTTCCTCTAATGCGATAAAGGGGTTGAAATTTTCTCTGCTTGTAACCATTATGGTGATAGTCTGAAGTCCTGCTTTTCCTTTGAAATCTTTTTCAATGGATTTAGAGTAAATCTTTTGATAAGCATGGATAGGCTCAGCTTGCAAGGCACTTTCTAGGTCTGCTTTTTCTTGCTCCGTTACACTGCTCTTTTCCGCTACAATCATCTGGTATTGCTGGATTTGTTCAAATTGACGCTCGACAACTCCTCCCACAGAAGACTGAATGCCAAGACCTGCAAATAGGAGAGCAACCGAACCCGCAACTCCAAAAATGGTCATCAACATCCGTTGCTTATAACGGAAAATATTTCGCGCCGTAACCTTATGAGTGAAGCTCAAACGACTCCAAATAAAGCTCAAGCGTTCCAGCAAAATCTTTGATCCTTTAACGGGAGGTTTGGGCAGCAAAAGTTGGGCTGCTTCATCGTGCAATTCCCTCCGTGCCACTAGATAAGCTGGCAAGACACTGGATACCCAACTTAAGGCCAGGGCAAGAAGGCTATAAGACCAGTAGAAATACTCCTGACTTTTCCCAACGACCATTCCAGCTGTTATAACATCCGAAATCACGCCTGCAAGGAGATAATGTCCTAGAAGCGTTCCTAAAACGGTTCCTACAGTTCCTGCAAGAAAACCATAGAGAACAAACTTGGCAACAATATCTTTATTCTTATAACCTAGAGCCTTGAAAATACCAGCATTGGTGCGCTCTTCATCCACAAAGCGAGTCATAGTTGTAAAGGTTACCATTGCAGCAACCATAAAAAGCACCACGGGAAAGATATTCCCGACAGAACGAATACTTGCTGAAGCGTTACTGTACATGAGATAGCCTTGACCGCCTGGCATGGTTTGGCGGTTGTATACATGGTAAGTAGGCTCTGCCAGTTCATCAAGCTCTTTCTGGCGTTGTTCAAGCTTCTCTTTTTCCTTGGCTAGATTACTCTCTGTCTGAGCCATTTTTTCTTTTTCTGTAGCCAATTCTTCCTTAGCTTTTGTCAATTGCTCCTTGACTTGACTCTTTTGAGGCTCAGGCAAAGCGGTCACTTGTTCTTCTTGAGTTTTCAATCGACCTTCAGCCTGTTCTAACTGACTCTTGACTTTTTGAAGGTTACTTTCAGCTGTTTGGAGTTGCTCTTTTCCATCTTCCAAGCTCTTTTGCCCATTTGCTTTGATACTTGCCAATCTTTTTTGACCATTATCGGCAAGCAAGTTTTGTAAGTCTTCCTGGTGTTGATCTCGTTTGCTTCTATAGTCTGATGAAAAAGCATCCAAATTTTTTAAATCATCATAGCGTACACGCGCAATGCTATAAACATCTGAGTCAAACTGACTGGGTAAAATCACTCCATAGCCAGCCAAGCTTCCATTTCCACTACTAGCCCCTCCCAAGTCTTCTTGAGAAAGCATTTCACCCGAATGGACAAATCCAGTAATGGTGAAAGATTGGGATTTTATGACGGTCTTCCCTTCTTCTTTCTTGCTAAAGGTGATAGTCTGCCCAATCTGATAGCGGTCTCTCCAGAAATCTGCCAAGGAAATTTCCCCATCAGCTTCTGGCAGTCGCCCTTCTGTCACTTGAAAAGTTGAAATTCCCTCTGGCTTAGAATAAAGTCGAATTGCTTCTTCACTATTTTCAACGGTTAGGTCTGCCATATAGCCAAACTCAACACTTGCTCCTTGAAGGGTCTTTAGTTCGTCTTGATCCTTTTTATCCAAGCCATAATCAGCTATCACGGCCAGATCCAAGGTATTTGCTTTACGGAGATAATCCTCAGCCGTACGTTCCATATTGGGGCTAGTCACTTTGAGACCTACTAGAGCTAAAGACCCCAACATCATCAAGGTCAAGATAGATAAAAAGCGTCCCTTGGAAGCAGTCACCGACTGGAGCAAGTCTTTTCGGTATGTTTTTTTCATGCTAATACTCCAATGTATCGATAGCCTGTGGATGATCATTGATTGTTACTCTCATAACAGTGGCATCACGCATATGAATCACGCGATCAGCAATGGGCGCCAAAGCTCCATTGTGAGTCACGACGATCACCGTCGCTCCCTTTTGACGGGACATGTCTTGGAGAATCTTCAAGACTTGCTTGCCCGTCTGATAATCCAAGGCGCCTGTCGGTTCGTCACAAAGGAGAATTTTAGGATTTTTAGCTACTGCGCGTGCAATGGAGACTCGCTGTTGCTCCCCTCCAGAAAGCTGGGCTGGAAAGTTATTGAGACGATGAGCCAGACCTACATCTGTCAAGACCTGCTCAGGATTCAAGGCATCTGTCACGATTTCAGAAGCCAACTCCACATTTTCCATAGCTGTCAGATTGGAAACTAGATTGTAAAACTGAAAAACAAAACCGACATCATTGCGGCGGTAATTGGTTCTCTGGTGGGAATTGTAGTCTGCAATATTGGCACCATCAATCCAGATTTCCCCTTCGTCATTGGTATCCATTCCCCCAAGAAGATTAAGAACCGTTGACTTGCCCGCACCAGATGCACCTAGAATGATAACCAATTCACCCTTTTCAATCTCAAAATTCACATCGCGATTGGCCACAATCTCCGTGTCCCCAACCTGATATCGCTTGTAACAGTGTTTCATCTCAATATAAGCCATCATCAACCTCACTTTCTTTAACAACTTCTTAATATCATTATAACGCTTTTTCGAAGAGTTGGATACTAGAATAAAAAGAAAAACCTAGGTATTCCTAGGCTTTCTTTTTACAAATTATTTTCCAAGGTAGTATTCAGAAACTACGTTCAATTTTTCATCGAATTCGAATACCAATGGTGGGAAGTTAGGGATTTCCACATCCATGATTTCATCATCTGACAAACCTTTGATGTGTTTTACAAGGGCACGGATTGAGTTACCGTGAGCTCCTACGAATACGTTTTTACCATCTTTAAGTGCTGGAGCGATTTTGTCTTCCCAGAATGGAAGGGCACGTTCCAAAGTCACTTTCAAGTTTTCAGCATCTGGGATAACTGAGTCATCAAGTGAAGCGTAACGACGGTCAGTGTGAGCCGAGTGCTCATCGTCACGGTCCATGTTTGGAGGCAATACATCGTATGAACGACGCCAGATATGAACTTGCTCATCACCAAATTGTTCAGCAGCTTCAGCTTTGTTTTTACCAGTCAAACCACCGTAGTGACGTTCGTTCAAACGCCATGATTTTTCAACTGGAACCCACAATTGGTCAGAAGCTTCAAGAGCCAAGTTAGTTGTTTTGATCGCACGTTTCAATACTGAAGTGTAAGCTTGGTCAAATTCGATACCAGCTTCTTTGATCAATTTACCAGCGTCAATCGCTTGTTGTGTACCTTTTTCAGACAAATCAACATCAGCCCAACCAGTGAAAAGGTTAGCTTTGTTCCATTCAGACTCACCGTGGCGAGCAAAAACCAATTTTACCATTAGATGGATTCTCCTTTAAATTTTCCGAGGTTTTCCCTCGTTTATCTATTCTATTTTACACAATTTTTCACAAAAAAGCTAGTTAAAATCGACAAGTCTTTGTGTCTAAATTTTTGGGAATAATCAAATATCCTTATAACTCAATAAAAAAGCGAGGATTTTCAGACAAAAAAACTGGAGAAAGTTCCTCCACTTTACTCCAGCCCTTGACTATATTGCACTATTTATGCTACAATATTGTTTGACTGATTAAG
>NZ_NGVM01000189.1:0-367 GCF_002238115.1 Streptococcus sp. KR
AACCACGTTGCATCTTCAGGAGAAAGGTGGCTGGTATCAGGAAAGTGACTTGATGATTGAATTTCCTCAGCCTTTTCCAGTTGCTTGGTCTGCTTCAGAATCTCATTCCAGTCTGTCTTCTCCTGGCCTTCACGTTTTGGTGGTCTTGCATCTATAACTGGAATTTTCTTCTCACGTAGTTTGGTGATAAAATCTGTACCTGCTTTATCACGATCAACTGCCAGCGTGATGAGAGCATCGTATTTGTTATCTTGGCAAAGTGTAGAGGTTTCTGCTGCAACAGATAGGAATCTCGAGGTACGTGTTAGTTCACTAGACTTGGTATAATCCCTTTCATCCATCGCAATCTCCCCTCGATCCTGTAAAA
>NZ_NGVM01000190.1:0-367 GCF_002238115.1 Streptococcus sp. KR
AACCATGTTGCATCTTCAGGAGAGAGGTGACTGGTATCAGGAAAGTGACTTGATGCTTGAATTTCCTCCGTTTGCTCCAGCTGTTTTTCCTGCTTCAGGATTTCATTCCAGTCTGTCTTCTCCTGGCCCTCACGTTTTGGTGGTCTTGCATCGACAACTGGGATTTTTTTCTCCCGTAGTTTCGTCATAAAGTCTGTACCTGCTTTATCACGATCAACTGCCAGTGTGATAAGATTATCATATTTGTGATCTTGGAAAAGCGTAGAGGTTTCCGCTGCAACAGATAGGAATCTCGAGGTACGTGTTAGTTCGCTAGACTTGGTATAATCCCTTTCATCCATCGCAATCTCCCCTCGCTCCTGCAAAA
>NZ_NGVM01000191.1:0-366 GCF_002238115.1 Streptococcus sp. KR
AATATCAGCATGCTGCGGTCATTAATTGAAGCTCCTTCAACGATGAGGATGATGACCTCAACGGAATCAAGTGTCTATGAAGTGGCCCTTAGAAACAGCCGTTACGCTGACATTCAAGTCCGTAACGTTCCATTTATCGACAAAATTACAATTACGCAAATCTATCGTGACAAACGATTCATCCGCCCATCCGGCGGCACATCATTGAAGCTTAACGACAGAATCATTTTTACCAGTAGTAAAACGGAAGCTCCCGAAGTTCGCAGAGAACTAGGGAAATTAAATTAGTATCCAAAAAAGCTGGTGCAATGTGAAATGAATTCATCTCACATGCACCAGCTTTTTTATTAACTATTGATTGTCTTT
>NZ_NGVM01000192.1:0-364 GCF_002238115.1 Streptococcus sp. KR
GCCACGACATGGAATTCTGTGCTAAATTTGCCGACAAATGCACGTTTATGTTTGATGGCCATCTCAACACGCTGCTTGCCACGCAATCATTTTTTGCCGATAACTTTTTCTTCACCACGCCAATTAACCGGATTGCCCGTGATCAGGTTAAGGACGCCCTACTGCCAGTCGATCTGAAGCTGGCGAACCATCCAGAAAGGGGGTGAGTGTTACTTGAAACAATCTTCGTTACTCAACCGGTATCGGTTATTAATTGCGTTATTGTTAATGTTTATTTTTCTGCTATTCATTGTCTTATTGAAGGGAAAGCACTACCTATTATTTAGCTTTATGTGCCTAATCTGTAGCCTTTTACCCGCGTACT
>NZ_NGVM01000193.1:0-363 GCF_002238115.1 Streptococcus sp. KR
AATGTGATGGTAAGCAAGGAGGGGTTCTATTGAAAACAAATGACGAAATAGTCGACACACTTATTGAATTAAAAAATGAGCAGCATTTAACACTTAGTGAACTGGCTAGACGTGTAAACATGGCCAAGTCAGCATTATCAAGGTATTTTAATAAAACTAGAGAATTTCCACTAAATAACGTGGATGCTTTTGCTAAAGCTTTACACACTACCCCAGAATATATTCTTGGATTCAAAGAAAACGAGATTGGTTCATTAACTGATAGTGATAGAAGAATTCTAAGGATTAATAAAATGTTATCCTCTGATCGCCAAGAAAAAGTTTACAATTATGCTAGTGACCAATTAGACGAACAGAATAACG
>NZ_NGVM01000194.1:0-359 GCF_002238115.1 Streptococcus sp. KR
ATTGTTAATTCAATCTGCGAAGTCATTTCGACCATCAGAAACTTGCTTTAACATATTCTAGGGGGGGATAATAACGGTGAAGCCGAACAAGTATTTGTTTAGAGCTTTCAGTTTAGTTGGTATTTCGTTACTGTCATTGTTGTTGGTCAGCACCACAGGTGCGTCGGCGCATGATTTGAGTCAGTATACTCCGGTTACGACTGATCAAAATCAGAATAATAACAGTGGCAATAACGATGATAATAATAACAACGATAACAATAATAATGGTGGAGGGGGTTATATTCCTGGCGGGAACACCGGCGGGGGAGGAGTCAACAACAATGGTGGTGGAATCTCTACTGGTGGAGCAACAGCTG
>NZ_NGVM01000195.1:0-357 GCF_002238115.1 Streptococcus sp. KR
AGAGCCGCTAGAAAAACACAAGCTGAAAACAATGATAGGAAAGGGGAATGTATTTATGACTGTAGATTCTTGGTTTAGCAATTATGTTTCAGAAAACATAAATATAGATAGTAAAAAAAGCACAGGTGCAAGAAATAGTAGAAATTGGTTAACTTCAAATATTAAGGATCTTAGTCAAAGAAACGAGAAAAACCTTGAATTATACTCGGGCTCAGAATTTGCATTAAAAATGGGATCATTTGCTCGAAAGACACAGATTAGACCTCTTGACGATGTTGACCAAATGATTATCTTTTCGGCAAAGGGGAGCACCGCTAATTTAGATACGCCTCAATGGAATCAGGTGTTTATAAATGT
>NZ_NGVM01000197.1:0-354 GCF_002238115.1 Streptococcus sp. KR
TTTCGGCATATTTGCCAATTAGCTGCACGGTACCATCTTTATCAATCGTATAATCGGTGGCGGCAGTCAAAGGATCTCCAGTGGAGGTAACGGCACCCTTTAAGTTAACTGATACCGGATAAACCACCGTTTTCTCCAAAGTAGTCCCCTTAGGCATTGGATCCTTTATTTGCGCATCCTTCAATGTATTTGCATCAGTATTAACCAAGACATCCCAAGTAATTTGTTTGTTGTCTTTGGACACCGCTCCGGTTTTAGCAATATCACTGCCACCAGTCGGATTAACGATAATATTAGTTGTTTTAGGGCCATCCTTTGTCGGAATATCGATTACTTGACTGCCAGTGGTCGTTT
>NZ_NGVM01000198.1:0-353 GCF_002238115.1 Streptococcus sp. KR
GATGTAGCCTTCTGGGTGACCACCAGTCACTTGTTTTAGCCCTTCCTGATGTAACGGATAGAAGCTCTGATTGGCCTTGTATAGCTCCCTAGCGAAATCTTGATAAGATATCAGCTCTGTCTCTTTAAATGGTAATATAGGGCCTTCTGGGCGTTCCTCAGACCATTGAAGGCGTACATGGTAGTTTTCCTTATAGATATGATCTTGTATCCATTCTTTATAAAAATCTGAATTTGTATCTAGGAGATGATCTTCACCAGCTGCAGCAACAATCTGATCAAATTTATCATTATGCTGCTTCGCATAGTCAAGATACTGATTCCAGGCTTGATGAAATTCTTCTGGAGTTTTTG
>NZ_NGVM01000019.1:0-53125 GCF_002238115.1 Streptococcus sp. KR
ACAGAATATAGCGTTTTAGTTAAAGCAATAGCTGTATGTTACAGAGGTTAAATAAGTGAAATGAAGAATCAGTTCTCAGAGCTGGTTCTTTTTATTGAAGAAATTTTCTGAAAATTACAAAATATACTTGCTATTTTAGAAAAATAGTGTAGAATAAAAGAAATAGGTTTTTAGAATAAGGAGTGGAATATGACAGTAACGATTGATTGGGAAAATCTCGGTTTTTCCTATATGAAATTACCTTATCGCTATATTGCTCATTTTAAAAATGGACAATGGAATCAAGGAGAACTTACAGAAGATGCAACCTTGCATATTTCAGAGTCTTCTCCAAGTCTTCACTATGGTCAACAAGCATTTGAAGGTTTAAAAGCTTATCGTACTAAGGATGGCAGTGTTCAACTGTTCCGTCCTGACGAAAATGCTAAACGTTTGCAACGTACTTGTGATCGTCTCTTGATGCCACAAGTTCCGACAGACATGTTTGTAGAAGCTTGTAAGGCAGTTGTCCGCGCCAATGAAGAATACGTACCACCATATGGAACAGGTGGAACCTTATATCTTCGCCCTCTTTTGATTGGTGTCGGAGATATTATTGGGGTTAAACCAGCAGAAGAGTATATTTTCACCATCTTTGCTATGCCAGTTGGAAATTACTTTAAGGGTGGATTGGTTCCAACCAACTTCTTGATTCAGGATGAATACGATCGTGCGGCTCCAAATGGTACAGGTGCAGCTAAAGTTGGTGGGAACTATGCTGCCAGTCTCTTGCCAGGGAAATTGGCCAAGTCACGTCATTTCTCAGATGTTATCTATCTAGACCCATCAACTCATACAAAGATTGAAGAAGTCGGTTCAGCTAACTTCTTTGGAATTACAGCTGATAATGAATTTGTAACACCATTGAGTCCATCTATCTTGCCATCTATTACCAAGTACTCTTTGCTTTACTTGGCAGAACATCGCTTGGGTTTGATTCCGGTTGAAGGAGATGTACCAATTGATAAGCTTGACCGTTTTGTAGAAGCAGGTGCCTGTGGTACAGCAGCAGTTATTTCTCCAATTGGTGGAATTCAGCACGGTGATGATTTCCATGTTTTCTATAGTGAAACAGAAGTAGGTCCTGTGACTCGCAAACTCTATGATGAGTTGACAGGAATTCAGTTTGGCGATATTGAAGCGCCAGAAGGTTGGATTGTAAAAGTAGATTAAAATTAACTAAAGGAGATTTTTTATGAAATCTAAAAAGTGGCTCTTAACAGCAGGAGTGGTCCTGAGCACAACAGCTCTATTAGCGGCTTGTGGAAAAGCTGATAAAGAAGCAGATGCACCGACAACATTTTCATATGTCTATGCAGTAGATCCAGCATCTTTGGACTATAGTATAGCGACTCGTACATCGACAACAGATGTCATCGGGAACGTGGTTGATGGCTTGATGGAAAACGACCAATACGGAAATGTTATTCCTTCCTTGGCTGAAGATTGGTCTGTCTCAAAAGATGGTTTGACTTATACCTATAAACTTCGTAAAGGAGTTAAATGGTACACTTCTGAAGGTGAAGAATATGCAGAAGTAACAGCCCATGACTTTGTAACAGGACTAAAACACGTAGCTGACGGTAAGTCAGACGGTGTCTCTCTCATCCAAAATTCAATCAAGGGCTTGGATGCCTACATGACTGGTGAGACCAATGATTTCTCTACAGTTGGTGTCAAGGCCTTGGACGATTACACAGTTGAATATACCCTAAACAAACCAGAAAGTTTCTGGAACTCTAAAGTCACCACAGCAACGATGTTGCCTGTAAATGAAGAGTTTTTGAAGGCATCAGGTAAAGATTATGGAGCAGTTACTCCAGCAGGAATTCTCTACAATGGACCTTATATCTTGAAGACCTTGACTTCTAAATCGTTGATCGAATATGAGAAAAATCCAAATTACTGGGATAAAGAAAAGGTAAAAATCGAGAAGATTAAATTGACTTATTACGATGGTTCTGATCAGGAATCGTTGATTCGTAGCTTCTCTTCAGGTGCCTATACGACAGCCCGTCTCTTCCCAAGTAGCTCAAACTTTGCTTCTACTTTGGAACAATACGGAGATAAAATCACTTATAGCCCACAGGATTCAAGTAGTTATTACTTCACCTTTAACGTAAATCGTCAGTCATATAATAAAACTGCGAAAACAAGTGAAGAGCAAAAGACTTCTACAAAAGAAGCTATGCTTAATAAGGACTTCCGTCAGGCTATCAACTTTGCCTTCAACCGCCATTCTTATGCTGCCCAGCTAAATGGTGAAGACGGTGCGGACAAGATTATTCGTAACAGTCTCGTTCCAGATAACTTTGTACAAGCAGGTGGTAAAAACTTTGGTCAAATCGCTCAAGCAGAGTTGGTGAACTATGGTGACCAGTGGAAAGGTGTTGAGCTAGTTGACGGTAAGGATTCTATCTACAACCCTGACAAGGCTAAAGCTGCATTCGAAAAAGCTAAGAAAGACTTGGAATCTAAAGGGGTAACATTCCCAATTCACTTGGATGTCCCAGTTGAACAAACAGATACCATCGCTGTTCAACAAAGCAACTCTTTCAAACAGTCTATCGAATCAACTCTTGGTGCTGAAAATGTTGTCATCGACGTTCTTCAAATGACAGATAATGAAAAGGAAACAATCACTTCTCAAGCGCGTGTTCCTTCTCAAAAAGATTATGATTTGAACAGTACAGGATGGGCTCCAAGCTATCAAGACCCAGCATCTTACTTGAATATCATGGATCCTAAATCAGGTTCTGCTATGAAACACCTTGGTATTACTAAAGGGAAAGATAAGGATGTTGTAGCGAAACTTGGTTTGGACCAGTATAAGAAATTATTGGATGATGCCGATTCAGAAACTACGAATCTTGAAGAACGCTATGAAAAATATGCCAAGGCTCAAGCTTGGTTGACAGATAGTTCATTATTGATGCCTACAGCCTCATCTGGTGGTTCTCCAGTTGTAAGTAATGTCGTGCCATTCTCAAAACCATACTCACAAGTTGGTATTAAAGGTGACCCATATATCTTTAAAGGAATGAAATTGCAAAAAGATATTGTTACAACAAAAGAATATGAAGAAGCACTGAAAAAATGGCAAAAAGAAAAATTGGAATCAAATGGTAAGTACCAAAAAGAACTAGAAAAGCATATTAAATAAAGCGGAAAACTCTATATCAGACAAGCCTGATGTAGAGTTTTTTCTTGCTAGTTTTTGGATTTTCTTGTAAAATAGAAAAAGTGAAGAGAGGTATGAAATGAGTAAGAAAGATAAAAAAATTGAAATTCAAGTAGCAGATGCCAAGGTTAATGTAGGAAAAGACAGTTTTGAAGGTTATACGTTGACCATTGGTAAAAAAGTTATCGGAGAAATTGCCGAATTAGATGGACAATTTGCCATCATAAAGAATGGGAATGTCGATAGTTTTTATAAAAAATTGGAAAAAGCTGTGGAAATTTTGATTGAAAATTATAATTTAGCAAAATAAGTCTTGTTTTTTTGAAATTTTCATGATATAATAGTCCATGTTAATTGTAGGAGAGATAGCGAAGAGGCTAAACGCGGCGGACTGTAAATCCGCTCCTTCGGGTTCGGGGGTTCGAATCCCTCTCTCTCCATTTCATCAATGGGGTATAGCCAAGCGGTAAGGCAAGGGACTTTGACTCCCTCATGCGTTGGTTCGAATCCAGCTACCCCAGTTCTTAGGTAATGATCAAGATAAAAAGCAAAATATCTTAGGGTATTTTATTTTTATAATTGAAAGACGTGAACGATATGAACATGTCCTTGCGGGTGCTTAGGAAAAAAATTATAAGTATGTCAAGTTTAAGAAAAACTTGATTGTTGGAGGATTTTTTAGATGAACGAATTTGAAGATTTGCTAAATAGCGTTAGCCAAGTTGAGACTGGTGATGTTGTTAGTGCTGAAGTATTGACAGTTGATGCGACTCAAGCTAACGTTGCAATCTCTGGAACTGGTGTTGAAGGTGTCTTGACTCTTCGCGAATTGACAAACGATCGCGATGCAGATATCAATGACTTTGTTAAAGTAGGAGAAGTATTGGATGTTCTTGTACTTCGTCAAGTAGTTGGTAAAGATACTGATACAGTTACATACCTTGTATCTAAAAAACGCCTTGAAGCTCGCAAAGCATGGGACAAACTTGTTGGTCGCGAAGAAGAAGTTGTTACTGTTAAAGGAACTCGTGCCGTTAAAGGTGGACTTTCAGTAGAATTTGAAGGTGTTCGTGGATTTATCCCAGCTTCAATGTTGGATACTCGTTTCGTACGTAACACTGAGCGTTTTGTAGGTCAAGAATTTGATGCTAAGATCAAAGAAGTTGACGCTAAAGAAAACCGCTTCATCCTTTCACGTCGTGAAGTTGTTGAAGCAGCTACTGCAGCAGCTCGCGCTGAAGTATTCGGTAAATTGGCTGTTGGTGATGTTGTAACTGGTAAAGTTGCACGTATCACAAGCTTCGGTGCTTTCATCGACCTTGGTGGTGTTGACGGATTGGTTCACTTGACTGAATTGTCACACGAACGTAACGTATCACCAAAATCAGTTGTAACAGTTGGTGAAGAAATTGAAGTGAAAATCCTTGATCTTAACGAAGAAGAAGGACGTGTATCACTTTCACTTAAAGCAACAACACCAGGACCATGGGATGGCGTTGAGCAAAAATTGGCTAAAGGTGATGTAGTAGAAGGAACAGTTAAACGTTTGACTGACTTCGGTGCATTTGTTGAAGTATTGCCAGGTATCGATGGACTTGTTCACGTATCACAAATTTCACACAAACGTATTGAAAATCCAAAAGAAGCTCTTAAAGTTGGTCAAGAAGTTAAAGTTAAAGTTCTTGAAGTTAACGCAGATGCAGAGCGCGTATCACTTTCTATCAAAGCTCTTGAAGAGCGTCCAGCTCAAGAAGAAGGACAAAAAGAAGAAAAACGTGCTGCTCGTCCACGTCGTCCAAAACGTCAAGAAAAACGTGATTTCGAACTTCCAGAAACACAAACAGGATTCTCAATGGCTGACTTGTTCGGTGATATCGAACTTTAATCAAATTGAAAATTCATAAAATCCTTTGTTTACTAAACAAGGGATTTTTCTTTTGTCTGTAAACCTTTTTTGATATAATAGTTCTATGTTAGAATCAGAAAAACAATCACGTTATCAAATGTTAAATGAAGAACTCTCTTTTTTATTGGATGGTGAAACCAATGTTTTGGCTAATCTTTCCAACGCCAGTGCTCTTCTAAAATCACGCTTACCTAACACTGTATTTGCAGGCTTTTATCTGTTCGATGGAAAGGAATTGATTTTAGGTCCTTTCCAAGGAGGTGTTTCCTGCATCCGTATTGCGCTAGGAAAGGGTGTTTGTGGGAAGGCAGCTCATTTCCAGGAAACTGTTCTGGTTGGTGATGTAACAACTTATCCCAACTATATTTCTTGTGATAGTCGAGCTAAAAGTGAAATTGTTGTTCCGATGGTTAAGAATGGTCAATTACTTGGAGTTCTAGATCTTGATTCTTCAGAGATTGATGATTATGATGCTATGGATCGAGATTATTTGGAACAATTTGTCGCTATTTTGCTTGAAAAGACAGAATGGGACTTTACAATGTTTGGGGAGAAAGCCTAATGTATCAAGCACTTTATCGAAAATATAGAAGTCAAAACTTCTCCCAGTTGGTTGGACAGGAAGTTGTGGCTAAGACTCTTAAACAAGCAGTAGAGCAAGAGAAAATAAGTCATGCCTATCTTTTTTCTGGTCCACGTGGAACGGGAAAAACCAGTGTAGCCAAGATTTTTGCCAAAGCTATGAACTGTCCAAATCAAGTGGGTGGTGAACCTTGTAATAACTGCTATATTTGTCAAGCAGTGACAGATGGTAGTTTAGAAGATGTCATTGAAATGGATGCTGCCTCTAATAACGGGGTGGATGAAATCCGTGAAATTCGTGATAAATCTACCTATGCGCCTAGTCTTGCCCGCTATAAGGTCTATATCATAGATGAGGTTCACATGCTGTCTACAGGGGCTTTTAATGCCCTCCTAAAAACGCTGGAAGAGCCAACACAGAATGTAGTCTTTATTTTGGCCACTACTGAATTACACAAGATTCCTGCCACTATTCTATCCCGTGTGCAACGTTTTGAATTTAAATCGATTAAGACACAGGATATTAAGGAACATATCCGCTATATCTTAGAAAAAGAAAATATCAGTTCTGAACCAGAGGCTGTGGAAATCATTGCCAGACGGGCTGAAGGTGGAATGCGAGATGCCTTGTCTATTTTGGATCAAGCCCTGAGTTTGACACAGAGAAACGAGTTGACGACTGCCATCTCTGAAGAAATTACTGGTACCATTAGTCTATCAGCCTTGGATGATTATGTGTCTGCCTTGTCTCAACAGGATGTTCCAAAGTCCCTAGCGTGTTTAAATCTTCTCTTTGACAATGGTAAGAGCATGACTCGTTTTGTGACCGACCTTTTGCACTATTTAAGAGATTTATTAATTGTTCAAACAGGTGGAGAAAATACTCATCATAGTCCAGTCTTTGTTGAGAATTTAGCTCTTCCTCAAGAAAATCTGTTTGAAATGATTCGCTTGGCGACAGTGAGTTTAGCAGATATTAAGTCTAGTTTACAGCCAAAGATTTATGCTGAGATGATGACCATCCGTTTGGCAGAGATTAAGCCTGAACCAGCTCTTTCTGGGGCAGTTGAACATGAAATTTCTGCATTGAGACAGGAAGTTGCCCGTCTCAAACAAGAACTCGCAAATGTAGGAACTGTAGCTAAGCCAACCAGTCCAGTACCTAGCCGTCCAGCGGCGGGTAAGACAGTCTATCGTGTGGATCGCAATAAAGTTCAATCGATCCTACAAGAGGCCGTTGAAAATCCTGATTTAGCACGTCAAAATCTGATTCGTCTACAGAATGCCTGGGGAGAGGTGATTGAAAGTCTTGGAGGTCCTGATAAGGCTCTGCTAGTTGGTTCTCAACCGGTTGCGGCCAATGAACACCATGCTATTCTTGCTTTTGAGTCTAACTTCAATGCTGGTCAAACCATGAAACGAGACAATCTCAACACCATGTTTGGCAATATCCTCAGTCAGGCAGCAGGTTTTTCACCTGAGATTTTAGCCATTTCCATGGAGGAATGGAAAGAAGTTCGCGCAGCCTTTTCAGCCAAAGCCAAATCTTCTCAAACTGAAAAAGAAGCAGAAGAAAGTCTGATTCCAGAAGGATTTGAATTTTTGGCTGATAAAGTGAAGGTAGAGGAAGACTAAAGAAAGATTTCATGATACAATAAGTTTATGAATAGACAACAATTTATTATCATCGCGCTGTTTACAGCTGCTGAGACCTATTTTTTCAATGAAGCCTGGATGACTGGTCGCTATATTATGGCAGCCTTTTGGGCCATTTTGCTTTTTAGAAATTTCCGAGTCAGTTACTTGATGGGCAAGATTGTAGATGTCATTGACCAGCACTTGAAAGGAAAAGACTAGTCCTCAGCTTCTAGACAAAATCAAAGCCTTTTAGGCTTTTTTTTGTTATACTATAAAAGTATATTTATTGACCTTTTACCGTATTTGCTAGGGAAATCAAGTATGTTTCCAGTAAGCACTGTAAAGGCCTTGAAAAAGAAAGGAACTATCATGTCAGTATTAGAGATCAAAGATCTTCACGTTGAGATTGAAGGAAAAGAAATTTTAAAAGGGGTTAACCTGACCCTGAAAACAGGAGAAATCGCCGCTATCATGGGACCAAATGGTACAGGTAAATCGACTCTTTCTGCAGCTATCATGGGAAATCCAAACTATGAAGTTACTAAAGGTGAAGTCTTGTTTGATGGCGTAAACATCCTTGAGTTGGAAGTGGACGAGCGTGCGCGTATGGGACTTTTCCTTGCTATGCAATACCCATCAGAAATTCCTGGTATTACTAACGCTGAGTTTCTTCGTGCAGCCATGAATGCTGGTAAAGAAGACGATGAGAAGATTTCAGTTCGTGAGTTTATCACTAAGCTAGATGAAAAAATGGAATTGCTCAACATGAAAGAAGAAATGGCTGAACGTTACCTCAACGAAGGTTTCTCTGGTGGTGAGAAAAAACGTAATGAGATTCTTCAACTTTTGATGTTGGAACCAACTTTTGCCCTTTTGGATGAGATTGACTCTGGTCTTGATATTGATGCCCTTAAAGTTGTGTCTAAAGGTGTGAATGCCATGCGTGGTGAAGGCTTTGGTGCTATGATTATCACTCACTACCAACGTCTTTTGAACTACATCACACCTGATGTGGTACACGTCATGATGGAAGGTCGTGTTGTCCTTTCTGGTGGTCCAGAATTGGCTGCGCGTTTGGAACGTGAAGGATACGCAAAACTAGCTGAAGAACTTGGCTACGACTACAAGGAAGAATTGTAATTCCCTCGTGTCTTTTAGGAGAAGTAAATGACTAAAGAAAATATTAAACTTTTTTCAGAAATGCACGCTGAACCAAGCTGGTTGGCTGATCTCCGTCAAAAAGCTTTTGACAAGATTGAGACTTTGGAATTACCAGTTATTGAGCGTGTCAAATTCCACCGTTGGAATCTGGGTGATGGAACGATTACAGAAAGTGAGCCATCAGCAAATGTTCCAGATTTCACAGCTCTAGATAATCACTTGAAGTTGGTGCAAGTAGGAACTCAAACTGTTTTTGAGCAAACTCCAGTTGAGTTAGCTGAACAGGGTGTCGTCTTTACAGACTTCCACTCAGCTTTAGAAGAAATTCCAGAGCTTATTGAGGAATTCTTCATGTCATCTGTTAAGTATGACGATGACAAGTTGGCAGCCTACCATACAGCTTATTTCAACAGTGGTGCTGTTCTCTACATTCCTGATAATGTTGAGATTAAAGAACCAATCGAAGGAATTTTCTATCAAGACAGCGATAGTGATGTGCCGTTTAACAAGCATATTATGATTATCGCTGGTAAAAATTCTAAGATTAGTTATCTGGAGCGTTTAGAGTCACACGGTGAAGGAAGTGCCAAAGCAACTGCTAATATCACAGTAGAAGTAATTGCACGTTCTGGTGCTCAAGTGAAGTTTGCGGCTATCGACCGTCTAGGTGAAAATGTTACTGCCTACATTAGCCGTCGTGGTAAATTAGGCAACGATGCAAGCATTGACTGGGCAATCGGTGTTATGAACGAAGGAAATGTTGTTGCTGACTTTGATAGTGACTTGATTTGTAACGGTAGCCATGCGGATCTTAAAGTCGTAGCTCTTTCAAGTGGCCGTCAGGTACAAGGGATTGATACCCGAGTAACTAACTATGGTTGCAACTCAATTGGAAATATCCTGCAACATGGGGTTATCCTTGAAAAAGCAACTTTAACTTTCAATGGTATCGGTCACATTATCAAGGGTGCCAAGGGAGCAGATGCGCAACAAGAGAGTCGTGTTCTTATGCTTTCAGACCAAGCACGTTCAGATGCTAATCCAATTCTTTTGATTGATGAAAATGATGTTACTGCAGGACACGCGGCTTCTATCGGTCAGGTAGATCCAGAAGATATGTATTACCTCATGAGCCGTGGCTTGGATAAGGCAACTGCAGAACGTTTGGTTGTCCGTGGTTTCCTTGGCTCTGTTATCGTTGAGATTCCAGTCAAGGAAGTTCGTGATGAAATGATTGCAACCATCGAAGAAAAATTGTCAAAACGCTAAGGGGTAGCCTATGTTAGATGTAGAAGCGATTCGCAAGGATTTTCCAATTTTAGACCAGATTGTTAATGATGAACCATTGGTTTATTTGGACAATGCTGCGACGACACAAAAACCACTAGCAGTTCTGGAGACGATTAACCGCTACTATGAGAACGACAATGCCAATGTTCATCGTGGCGTTCATACCTTGGCAGAAAGGGCGACAGCTTCTTATGAGGCGGCTCGTGAAACCATTCGTAAGTTTATCAATGCAGGGTCTACAAAGGAAGTTCTCTTTACCAGAGGAACGACAACTAGTCTTAACTGGGTAGCGCGTTATGCTGAGGAAGTCTTGACTGAGGGAGACCAGGTTTTGATTTCTGTCATGGAACACCATTCCAATATCATTCCATGGCAGGAAGCCTGCCGTAAGACTGGGGCAGAGCTTGTTTATGTCTATCTCAAGGATGGAGCTCTGGATATGGATGATTTGCGAGCTAAATTGACTGATAGAGTCAAGTTTGTCTCCCTAGCTCACGCCTCAAATGTTCTTGGTGTGGTCAATCCAATCAAAGAAATCACTCAATTGGCCCATCAAGTTGGAGCTATCATGGTGGTGGATGGTGCTCAATCTACGCCTCATATGAAGATTGATGTTCAGGACTTGGATGTGGACTTCTTTGCCTTTTCAGGTCACAAGATGGCAGGTCCGACTGGTATCGGGGTTCTCTATGGCAAAGAAAAGTATCTAGAACAAATGTCACCAGTTGAATTTGGTGGGGAAATGATTGATTTCGTCTATGAGCAGTCTGCTAGCTGGAAGGAGTTGCCTTGGAAATTCGAGGCAGGAACTCCCAATATGGCAGGTGCTATCGGACTTGCTGCAGCAGTAGATTATCTAGAAAAAATTGGTATGGATGCCATTGAAGCTCATGAACAGGAATTAATCTCTTACGTCTTTCCAAAACTGCAGGCTATTGAAGGTTTGACCATTTACGGTTCACAGGACTTGGCCCAACGTTCAGGTGTGATTGCCTTTAATCTAGGCGATCTCCATCCTCACGACCTTGCGACAGCTTTGGATTATGAAGGAGTAGCTGTTCGTGCAGGTCACCACTGTGCGCAACCCTTGCTTCAGTATTTGGATGTCCCAGCAACAGCTCGCGCAAGTTTTTATATCTACAATACCAAGGCAGATTGCGACAAGCTAGTAGATGCCTTACAAAAGACAAAGGAGTTTTTCAATGGCACTTTCTAAACTAGATAGCCTTTATATGGCAGTGGTAGCGGACCATTCGAAAAATCCACATCACCAAGGAAAGTTGGAAGACGCTGAACAAATCAGTCTCAACAATCCGACTTGTGGGGATGTTATCAATCTCTCTGTCAAGTTTGATGCAGAGGATCGTTTGGAGGATATCGCTTTTATAAACTCAGGTTGCACCATCTCTACAGCATCTGCTAGTATGATGACGGACGCAGTTTTAGGAAAAACTAAACAAGAAATTTTAGAACTTGCGACTATTTTTTCTGAAATGGTTCAAGGGCAAAAAGATGAACGCCAAGACCAACTAGGCGATGCAGCTTTCTTGTCAGGTGTTGCCAAATTCCCTCAACGAATCAAGTGTGCAACCCTAGCTTGGAACGCCCTGAAGAAAACAATTGAAAATCAAAAAAATCAGTAAGGCAAGATTCTTTTGTCTTATGAATCAGTAGAAATGAAGAATGAAAGAAAGGATATTATGGCTGAAGAAAGAGTAGAACCAAAACCAATTGATCTTGGTGAATATAAATTTGGTTTCCATGATGATGTAGAGCCTGTCCTATCGACAGGAAAAGGATTGAACGAAGATGTCATTCGTGAACTATCAGCTGCTAAGGGAGAACCTGAGTGGATGTTAGAATTCCGTTTGAAGTCTTATGAAACCTTCAAAAAAATGCCTATGCAAACTTGGGGAGCAGACTTGTCAGAGATTGATTTTGATGACTTGATCTACTACCAAAAACCATCTGATAAACCAGCTCGTTCGTGGGATGAGGTTCCTGAAAAGATTAAAGAAACCTTTGAACGTATCGGGATTCCTGAAGCTGAGCGTGCATATCTAGCTGGTGCCTCTGCCCAGTATGAATCAGAAGTTGTTTACCACAACATGAAGGAAGAGTTCCAAAAATTGGGGATTATCTTTACAGATACGGATTCTGCCCTCAAGGAATACCCAGACTTGTTTAAACAATACTTTGCGAAGTTGGTACCACCGACTGATAACAAGTTGGCGGCCCTCAACTCGGCAGTATGGTCAGGTGGAACCTTTATCTACGTACCAAAAGGTGTTAAGGTAGATATTCCACTTCAAACTTACTTCCGTATCAACAACGAAAATACTGGTCAGTTTGAACGTACCTTGATTATCGTTGATGAGGGAGCAAGTGTTCATTATGTAGAAGGATGTACAGCGCCAACTTATTCAAGTAACAGCTTGCATGCTGCCATCGTAGAAATCTTTGCCTTAGATGGTGCTTATATGCGTTATACAACCATCCAGAACTGGTCTGATAACGTCTATAACTTGGTAACGAAACGTGCTAAGGCTCAAAAGGATGCCACTGTTGAGTGGATTGATGGTAACTTGGGTGCCAAAACAACCATGAAATACCCATCTGTTTACCTTGATGGAGAAGGGGCGCGTGGTACTATGCTTTCTATTGCCTTTGCTAATGCAGGGCAACATCAGGATACTGGAGCTAAGATGATCCACAACGCTCCACATACAAGCTCGTCTATCGTGTCTAAATCCATCGCTAAAGGTGGAGGAAAGGTTGACTATCGTGGACAAGTAACCTTTAATAAAAACTCTAAAAAATCTGTCTCTCACATCGAGTGTGATACCATTATTATGGATGACTTGTCAGCATCAGATACCATTCCGTTTAACGAAATTCACAACTCACAAGTCGCTTTGGAACACGAAGCTAAGGTATCTAAGATTTCTGAAGAACAACTCTATTACCTCATGAGCCGTGGATTGTCAGAATCTGAGGCAACTGAGATGATTGTAATGGGATTTGTAGAACCCTTTACAAAAGAACTTCCAATGGAATATGCAGTTGAGCTGAACCGTTTGATTAGCTATGAAATGGAAGGATCAGTTGGCTAAGAATATGTAGAATCTGAGCAGGATTTATTCTGTTCGGATTTTTTTGAAAAATTATCTTATAAATATTCACAAAATCTCTTTTATATGATAAAATAAAACAATCATATTTAATGGAGATGAAGTATGAATATTTTTAGAACAAAAGATGTTAGCTTGGGACGTACTGAAATGCACCGTCATTTAAAAGTATGGGATTTGATTTTATTAGGAATCGGTGCCATGGTAGGAACTGGGATTTTTACCATTACAGGAACCGCAGCAGCAACGCTTGCTGGTCCGTCACTGGTTGTATCTATAGTGATTTCTGCCCTGTGTGTTTCTTTATCCGCCCTCTTTTTCGCAGAGTTTGCCTCTCGTGTTCCTGCAACTGGTGGTGCTTATAGTTATTTGTATGCAATTTTGGGTGAATTACCAGCTTGGATTGCTGGTTGGTTGACCATCATGGAGTTCATGACAGCAGTTTCTGGTGTGGCCTCTGGCTGGGCAGCTTATTTTAAAGGCTTGCTCAGTAACTATAGTATTTCAATGCCTCAAGCCTTGAATGGGACCTTTAACCCTGAGCAGGGTACCTATATAGACCTTTTACCTATTTTGGTACTGACACTGGTAACCGGTTTAGTTTTATTAAATTCCAAGGCAGCATTGCGTTTTAATTCGCTTCTAGTCATCTTGAAATTCTCTGCTCTCGCTTTGTTTATTCTAGTTGGTATCTGGTATATTAAACCAGAAAATTGGTCCAACTTTGCTCCTTTTGGTTTTGGTCAAATTTATGGTGGAAGTACTGGAATAATGGCAGGAGCATCTTTGATGTTCTTTGGTTTTCTAGGATTTGAATCTATTTCGATGGCTGTTGATGAAATTCAAAATCCACAAAAGAATGTCCCACAAGGAATTGTTTTGTCTTTGACAATCGTAACGATTCTCTATGCTCTGGTTACATTAGTATTGACAGGGATTGTTCACTACAGCCAACTCAATGTGGACGATGCTGTAGCTTTTTCATTGCGAAGTATAGGAATTGGTTGGGCAGCTAATTATGTGTCATTAGTGGCCATTTTGACCCTAATAACAGTATGTATTTCTATGACTTATGCCTTATCGCGTATGATTTACAGTTTAGCACGTGATGGTCTTTTACCTCGAAGTTTTAAGCAATTAAGCAAAACAAGTCGTGTTCCTAAAAATGCGACCATCTTAACTGGAGTTGCTTCTGCAATAGCAGCAGGAGTATTTCCGCTAGCTAGTATCGCGGCCTTTCTAAATATTTGTACGCTTGCTTATCTTATCTTATTGGCTTATGGAATTATAAAACTTAGAAAGGATAAGGGAATGCCTAAAGAAGGAGAATTCAAAACTCCCCTAGTTCCCTTGTTGCCGATTCTCTCGATTCTAATCTGTCTTTCCTTTATGCTTCAATATAGTGTAGAAACATGGATTGCGTTTGGAATTGCTCTTGTAGTTGGACTTGTGATTTACTTTACTTATGGCTATCGTCATTCTACACTTTCTGAATAAAGAAAAAGCTGGAACTTCCCAGCTTTTTGCTTACTCTTTTATATATGTGAAGCCTTCTCCTAGGATTTCATGGGCTTCTGTAATAGTTATAAAGGCTTGAGGATCGATTCGATGAATCATTTCCTTCATTTTCACAATTTCATTTCTTCCGACAATACAGTAAATGATTTTTAAATCTTCTCGACTATAATAACCTTGACCTGAGATGAAAGTAACGCCTCTACCTAGGTCATCATTAATCGCCTTAGCAAGTTGGTCAGGACGTTTTGTGATAATCATAAATCCTTTGCCTGCATAGCCACCTTCACCAATCAAATCAATGACACGCGAAACGATAAAATCAAATAAGAGCGTGTAGGAAACCAATCTCAAATCTTTGAAGATTAGGAGAATAAGCATGAGAATACAAAAATCTAAGATAAAGAGCAGTTTCCCCATGGATATATGAGTGTATTTATTGAGAATACGAGCTAGAATATCAGTACCACCAGTTGTACCTCCAGCATTAAAGATAATTCCAAGACCAATTCCCAATAGAATTCCAGCTATAAGGGCTGTGATCAGTAAATCACCTTGAAGATCAATATGAAGGGGAATACGCTCAAAAAAAGCCAACCAGGCGGATAAGGCTAAGGTTCCTAGTAAACTAGAATAGAGAGATTTTGCTCCAAAAATCTTCCAAGCTAGGATGAAAAGGGGAATATTAATCAGTAAGTTCATGAGGGAAACAGGGATTTTAAAAAGATAAAAGGTGATAAGGGTAATACCTGTCGCCCCACCTTCAAAGAGATGATGAGGAACTACAAAATAAGTCAGCCCAAAAGCATAAATAGCAGCACCTAGTAAAATGGTTAAAACGGGATAAATTTTTTTAATCATCGGAACCTCTTTTCTTATAAGTAGATTATATCAAATTTTTAAGGAAAATTTGAATGACTCCATTAGGATTTTTAATCTTTTTTTGATATAATTAAAAGTAAGAAAACCAATCTGAATCCTAAAATAGAAAGATTGATACTATGACAAAAATTAAAATTGTAACCGATTCATCTGTTACTATTGAACCAGAACTCGTAAAACAATTAGATATTACAATTGTTCCATTATCTGTAATGATTAATAATGTTGTTTATTCGGATGCTGATTTGAAAGAAGAAGGTAAATTTCTTCAGTTGATGCAAGCAAGTAAGAATCTTCCTAAGACAAGTCAACCGCCTGTAGGTGTTTTCGCTGAAGTTTTTGAAGACCTATGCAAGGATGGTAGCCAGATTCTTGCTATTCATATGTCCCATGCCCTTTCTGGTACTGTAGAAGCGGCACGTCAAGGTGCTAGCTTATCTACTGCCGATGTGACAGTTATTGATAGTTCCTTCACTGACCAAGCTTTGAAATTCCAAGTTGTTGAGGCTGCAAAATTAGCGCAAGAAGGCAAAGAGTTGGAGGAAATTTTAACTCGCATAGAAGAGGTTAAAAACCACACAGAACTCTATATTGGCGTTTCGACTTTGGAAAATCTTGTCAAAGGTGGACGAATTGGGCGTGTAACTGGATTGTTGAGCTCACTTCTCAATATACGTGTTGTCATGCAGATGAAAGACCATGAATTGCAGCCAATCGTTAAAGGTCGTGGAGCTAAAACCTTTAAAAAATGGTTAGATGAGTTAATAACATCGCTCTCTGAACGTTCTGTAGCAGAGATTGGAATTTCATATTCTGGTAGTGCTGATTGGGCAAAAGAGATGAAAGAAAGCTTACAAGCTTATGTTGAAAAGCCAATTTCAGTTTTGGAAACGGGCTCTATTATTCAAACTCACACGGGTGAGAATGCTTGGGCTGTTTTAGTACGTTACAACTCCTAAAAAAATAAATAAAATGGGAAGAAATAGCGTTTTTAACTTGACCTAAAAGGGATTTTAGGATATGATTATAATTGTTAATTAGAAATTAAATTGGAGGAATCATTAACATGGCAAACAAACAAGATTTGATCGCTAAAGTAGCAGAAGCTACAGAATTGACTAAGAAAGACTCAGCAGCAGCAGTTGAAGCTGTATTCGCAGCAGTAACTGAGTACCTTGCAGCTGGTGAAAAAGTTCAATTGATTGGTTTTGGTAACTTTGAAGTTCGTGAGCGTGCTGCACGTAAAGGTCGCAACCCACAAACTGGTAAAGAAATCAAAATTGCAGCTTCTAAAGTTCCAGCATTCAAAGCTGGTAAAGCTCTTAAAGACGCTGTTAAATAATCAGTCTATAAAAAGCCTATTGTATCAAGCTTTCTAGCTTGGTCAGTAGGCTTTTTTTATGTACAGGGGGCAAAACTATAAATTATCTAGCAAATTGAGGATATTGCCATCCATCTTCTTTGTAACGTGTGTAGATTTTGTTTATTGTCCTAGAATCAGAACGTCCTACTCTTGCCATAATTGCTTTTAGAGTTACGCTATTCTGCTTATGAGAGTATGCCTAAAGATGTGGTAGGTGAGGTGCCTATCAATGGATTCTTCAAGTTGTGTATTTGTTTTCAGATTTAAATCTTCAATAGTTTTTACGATTTTTGGCAGTTCCGCTCGTCATGCAGAATTATATTTGATATACTCAAGGTTCATTGTGTAATCAAGAGGCAGGTTTAAGATTAATTTAGATCACTCTGATTGTGACTTTGAAAGATCAAGTTTGATTAGAAAGCGTTGAATGTATTTTATATCGATATAAATCTAAAATGCCTATTTAAAATCATTCATGCTACTAGTAAGAGAGCTGATATAGCTCCCTTAGATTTTTTTTGGTAAAAAGTCCACTACTCTTCTAAAAAAGTGAAATTTACTTTAATATATAGCTGAGATACTGCAACAAATGGTCATTATGCTACTATTGTATATGGATATAATGCTGAAAAGTTGAAGAAATTGAAAGTTCAACTGAACATGACAGATATAGGATAAGAAGAGAGAGCAAGCGATCCTTTTATCTTTATATTATCGTGATTCCTTAATTTTAATGTATACAGTAGAAAACGAGATTGCAGCAGTAAAAAAATTGACCAGTAGTTAGAATTTATTGCTAATCTCTGAGATGATGTACCTATTAATGATTTACTGAAATAAACAGATTTAGCAAAAATTATGTCTATCTTTACAGAATTTTTTGCTCACTTAGTAGGTGATGTAGAGCCAAAGAGGAAGTGATGGCACTTGAGCAAATTTTCAAACGTTTTATAGTTTTATCAGGCAAGTTACAGAGGGGCTTCTGGTGTGAGTGTTCGTGATTTTATGGAAGGGACTAATGGAGTCCTGGCAACAATTGAAAAAGTGATAAATAAGAAGTAATCGATTTAGCTGGTTTTGAACTTTAACTTGTCAATGTAGCTATAAGAAAGTATAGTAATGTTAAAAATATGGGGACTATATGGATAAGCAATTTGTTATACCAGTGAGAGTTGATGAGAGAATTTTAAATAAACTCAATTTTGTATCAATAAAGCTACAACAAGGACGATCAGAAACGATTGGTAAAGGATTAGAGAGGCTCTATAGTGAGCTGGGGAGAAAGATGAGTGGAAAAGGATTGATTTGGGCACATATTTGATTAGGTGTGGCTATTTCTGTCTTAGCACTCTATACCTACACGATTATTTATATTTTTAATCATGATATGGAAGAAATCTTTGCAACTTTTATTATGTTGGTAATTTATTCACTATTCTTTCTGTTATTTTTGATATCAGTTGAGAGATTATCTTTATTGGTTTGCGTAGAATTAGCTTATCGTAATTTGCAACGATATAAAAAAATTAAAAAGTCCCTTCTTTTTGATAGTACTTTTACAAATAAAAGTCTTAGTAATATAATAGAGCTATAGAAGGGGGAGGTGGAAGAAATGTTTCGAAAAGAAAAAGCACGCAAGCGATTTTGCTTTTGGTTTATTATTTTTATCCTTTATCTTTTTTTTGATTGTATTGTATTTGTACAAATTTTGGAGATACCTTGGGTATGATTTTACTATCACCTTTTATCTTTGCTTCCCTGCCACTCTATGCTTATTTAGTCCTTGGTTTGTTTATCTGGGGGTTCATGAGTCTTGCTATGGATGATGTTATGGATCTTTAGTTAAAGGAAAGCTAAGATCGAGAAAGGACACATTTCGTCCTTTCTTTTTTGATAGATATAGTTTTTCTTTTTTAAAGAGAATTTTTTTACAAAAATTATTGGTTATTTTGTTTATTTATGCTATAATAGGAACAATTATTTTTAGGAGGTGCAGTATGTCTTATTTGTTTGAGATATTACCGAGTTTATTGAGCGGTGCAAGCATGACTTTGCAGGTTTTTGCACTGGTCTTGATTTTTTCTATTCCCTTGGGCGTTTTGATTGCCTTTGCCTTGCAAGTCCATTGGAAGCCCCTCCATCATCTGATTAATATTTATATTTGGATTATGCGGGGAACACCCTTGCTCTTGCAATTGATTTTTATCTATTATGTGCTGCCAAGCATTGGGATCCGTTTGGATCGTCTTCCTGCGGCCATTATTGCCTTTGTTTTGAATTATGCGGCTTACTTTGCTGAAATCTTCCGTGGAGGGATTGATACCATTCCTAAAGGTCAATATGAGGCTGCTAAGGTTTTGAAGTTTAGTCCCTTTGACACAGTTCGCTATATTATCTTGCCCCAAGTGACCAAGATTGTTCTTCCTAGTGTATTTAACGAAGTTATGAGTTTGGTCAAGGATACTTCTTTGGTCTATGCGCTAGGAATTTCAGACCTTATCCTGGCTAGTCGAACAGCTGCCAACCGTGATGCTAGTCTGGTCCCAATGTTCTTGGCAGGAGCCATTTACTTAATTTTAATTGGGATTGTGACCATTCTTGCCAAAAAAGTTGAGAAGAAATACAGTTACTATAGATAGGAGGCTGCCATGTTAGAATTACGAAATATCAATAAAGGGTTTGGTGAAAAGCAAATTTTGTCTAATTTCAGTCTAAAAATTCCTGAAAAGCAAATCCTAGCTATCGTTGGGCCTTCGGGTGGAGGTAAGACGACTCTCTTACGCATGCTTGCGGGTCTTGAAACCATTGATTCAGGGCAAATATTTTATAATGGAGAACCTTTAGAATTGGATGAACTAGAGAAGCGCAATCTACTGGGATTTGTATTCCAAGATTTTCAACTGTTCCCTCATTTATCAGTTCTAGACAATTTGACCTTATCGCCCGTAAAAACCATGGGAATGAAGCAGGATGAGGCTGAGCAGAAGGCGCGAGGTCTTTTGGAACAATTAGGACTGGCAGGACATGCAGATGCTTATCCCTTCTCACTATCAGGTGGGCAAAAGCAAAGGGTGGCCTTGGCGCGTGCTATGATGATTGACCCAGAAATCATTGGTTACGATGAACCAACTTCTGCCCTAGATCCTGAATTACGCTTGGAAGTGGAAAAACTGATCTTGCAAAATAGGGAACTTGGCATGACCCAGATTGTGGTTACCCACGATTTACAATTCGCTGAAAATATTGCAGATCAGATTCTCAAGGTTGAGCCCAAGTAGGAGGTGCGGATGACTAATAAGAAAATTGTCTTGGTGTTGGTTTCGTTCCTGACTCTCTTCTTAACAGCCTGTACTCAGAAGGCTAGTGATCCAAAGCAGGATAACTGGGATAAGTATCAAGAGCAGGGGAGTATAACCATTGGTTTTGACAATACCTTTGTACCCATGGGATTTGAAGAAAAGAATGGCCAATATACAGGCTTTGATATTGATTTGGCGCAAGCAGTTTCTGAAAAATTAGGTGTCAAGGTGCAATTCCAGCCAATCGACTGGGATATGAAGGAGACGGAACTGCAAAATGGAACCATAGATGCCATTTGGAATGGCTATTCTGCGACTGATGAACGCCGAGAAAAAGTTGCCTTTAGTATTCCTTATATGGAAAATCAGCAAGTACTAGTTACGAAGAAAAGCAAGCAAATTCGTTCAGTAGAGGATATGAAGGATAAGACCTTGGGAGCTCAAGCAGGTTCCTCTGGTTATTTAGACTTTGAAGCTCAGCCAGACTTACTGAAAAATCGTGTTAAAGACCAGAAGGCCAATCAATACCAGAGTTTCAATGAAGCCTTAATTGATTTGAAAAATGATCGGATTGATGCTTTGTTGATTGACCGAGTGTATGCTAATTATTACCTCCAGTCTGAGGGGATATTAAATGATTACAATGTCTTTTCAGCTGGATTTGAAAGTGAATCTTTTGCTGTTGGAGTTAGAGCAGCTGATAAAAGATTATTAACAGCATTAAACCAATCCTTTATTGAACTATATCAAGAAGGAAAGTTCCAGGAAATCAGCCATAAATGGTTTGGAGAAGATGTGGCAACAAAAGAAGTGAAAAGTAGAGATTGAGTTTTTCCTCAGTCTCTTTTTGTATCGAAAAATCCTCTGGCAAGTACCAGAGGATAAGAGGTTATTTCATTGTTGGGAAGAGCAATACATCACGGATAGTGGTTGTATCAGTTAGGAGCATGCAGAGACGGTCGATACCGATTCCCAAACCACCTGTTGGTGGCATACCATATTCAAGAGCTTCAATGTAATCGTAGTCGATACCTGTTGCCTCATCGTCACCAAGTTCTTTAGCTTTAGCTTGAGCTTCAAAACGGCTAAGTTGGTCGATTGGATCATTCAATTCAGTAAAGGCATTTCCGTACTCTTTGGTCATGATGAAGAGTTCGAAACGGTCAGTAAAGCGTTCGTCTTCAGGATTCTTCTTAGCTAGTGGAGATACAGCTACTGGATGTCCATAGACAAAGGTCGGTTGGATCAAGGTTTCTTCAACAAACTCTTCAAAGAAGGCATTGATGATGTGGCCAACTTCAGTGTAATGTTTCTCAACAGGAACTTTCTTCTCAGCAGCAATAGCTTTGGCTTCTTCCAAAGTCATGTCTTGCCAGAAATCGACACCAGTAATTTCTTTGATAGCATCCACCATGTGAACACGTTTAAATGGTTCATTGATTTTGATTTCAGTACCTTGGTAGTTAACTGGGCCATCACCTTTAACTGATTTAGCAGCGTGTTGGATAATGCCTTCAGTTAAGTCCATGATGTCTTGGAAGTCTGCATAAGCTTGGTAAACTTCGATAGAAGTAAACTCCGGGTTATGAGTAGCATCCATTCCTTCGTTACGGAAGATACGGCCGATTTCATAGACACGTTCCATACCACCCACGATAAGGCGTTTCAAGTGAAGCTCAGTCGCGATACGAAGCACCATGTCAATGTTTTGGGCATTATGGTGGGTGATAAATGGACGGGCAGAAGCACCACCGGCTTCATTATGAAGAACAGGTGTTTCCACTTCAAGGAAACCTTTTTGGTCAAGATAACGACGGATTTCAGAAATGATTTTTGAACGAGTGACAAAGCGCTCAAAGCTTTCACGGTTAGAAATCAAGTCAAGGTAACGTTTACGGTAAATTGTTTCAACGTCTGTCAAACCGTGGAATTTTTCTGGCAGAGGACGAAGGGCCTTAGACAAGTGTGTAATGTGAGTAGCCTTGATAGAGAGTTCTCCCATATCTGTACGCATGACTTCCCCTTCGACACCAAGGAAGTCACCAAGGTCTGCTTTTTTGAAGATTTCGTAGTTTTCTTCACCGACAGCATCCTTACGAACGTAGATTTGAATTTGCCCTTCGCGGTCTTGAAGGTGGGCAAATCCAACTTTACCTTTACCACGTTTGGTTACCAAGCGTCCTGCGATAGTAGCTGTTTCATTTTTATCGTGTAATTGTTCTTTATCGAGGTCAGCATATTTATCTTTTAATTCTTGTGAATTTGCAGTACGTTCAAAACGTTTTCCGAAAGGATCGATTCCTTGTTCACGGAGCGCAGCCATTTTTTCACGGCGAACGATCTGCTGGTCATTTAGTTCTTCCATATGTTCTGTTGACATGGGATCCTCCTAGTTTTACTCAAAATTGAATACGATGAGTCATTTTTTGCGATACTCCCATTTTATCATAAATAAGCAAGAAATTCACGGATAATCTTTAAAAACTAAAAAGAACTTGACGCTAAAATCAAGTTCTGTTATTGATAGGAAGTATCATTCCAAGTATCGAGTGTAAATGTTTCAAAATCATGAGTTTCTAAAATTGTCAGGCTGGCATTTGCTAGGCCTCCATCTTTACGAAGAAGTGGCTCTTTATAACCTAAAAGAGTACGGAGACTGGCAGTAAGATTGGCACCGTGACCGACAATTAGAATACGCTCATCTGGACTATCTTTTAATGATTTGATAAATTGGATGGTCCGTTGCGTGGTGCTATAGAGGGATTCGGCTCCGAACATTTGAGTGTCAAATTGAGCAAGATTAAATCGAAAAGCTTTGATTTGTTGTGGGTAAATAGATTCCAAGGTTGCGATTTTCAAACCTTCTAACTTCCCCAGCTGCCATTCACGGAGATTAGGAACACTTTCTAAAGGACAGGGTGTCTGGAGTTGACTTTGGATAATCTCAGCAGATTTGACCGCTCGAGGTAAATCACTTGAATAAATCTGATTAAAAGGAATTTCCTTGAGATATTGGCCAAGTCGTTTTAGGGTGTCAATGGATTCAGGAAGAAGGGGAGAATCGCCACTAGCGCCTTGAAAGCGTCCTTCTTGGTTCCAGAGGGTACGGCCGTGGCGGACAAAGTAGAGTTTCATTCTTAGTTGCCCTCCAAAATATCTGCAAAGTCTGCTTTAACAAAGGTGGCTAGTTCTTTTGGATTGATGATGATGCTATGACCAACTTCTCCGGCAGAGACAATCATTTGATCCAAGTCTAGGGCGATTTTATCGATAAAAATGGGGTAATTGTGTTTCTGACGAATTCCGACAGGATTATTGGCTCCATGAATGTAACCAGTTGTTTTTTCCAAGTCCTTTTGTGGAATCATGCTCACTTTTTTATTGCCAGAAATTTTGGCTAGTTTCTTTTCAGACAAATGTTGAGTGATAGGGACAATTCCGATAATTGGTCCTGTTTTATCTCCCAAAAGCGCCAAGGTTTTGAAAATCTGATTTCGTTCATAACCTTGAGGAAGCTCTCCTTCCAGGGCATTGATTTGAATCCCCTGATGTGGGATACCTGCTTTAGACAGGATTTGTTCCACCAATGTTTTTTTGATTTTAACTTTTTTTGCCATTATTTATACTTATCCTCCAATTGGCTCATCCAAATACCAAGCCAGATTCCCAGTGCAAAGAAGAAGGCAATGATGACATACCCAACAAGAGAAATACCGGTGTACTGGATACTTTCAGCATTTCCTGCATTTGGGATCAAGATCAAAAGGGTACTTGAAAGGACGATACCGATGATGAAATGATAGACACGTGAGTGGTAGTTGTTTAAGGCATAATCCATCAATTTTGAAAAAATGATGAGAGTTGCACCTGCACCGATTCCAATCGGGAAGAAGGTTCCCAAGAGGTCAAAGGTTTTAAAACCAGTCAACATAGGAGCATAGAGCCCCAAAATCAAAAGTAGGTTTGATGGACTGAGGCCAGGAACTAATACGCCAAGAGCCAGCAGTGTACCAGCTAGGACAAAATTAAGAAAGCTGGCGCTCAAGGTTCCAACGACAAAATTTAAGGCATAGAGTCCTAATCCAGAAATAATAAAGGTTGTCCAGAACCAAGCTAAATCAATCTTGTCTCGATCAGATTCTCGAGTTGATTCTTTGAGGAGGCTAGGAACTGTACCAATGATAGCTCCTGCAAAGCTCCATAAGACAAAGACCTGATAATTTTCAAGCAGGTATTCAATCGGGTAGGAAAATAAGCCGATTCCCAGAAGCATACCAATGGCAACTGGAATAAAGTACAAAACATTTTCTTTAAAGTCTTTAAAGGGATGAGCCAGAAAACCAATCATTCGTTCATAAATTCCTAAGATTGCTGCTAGAACCCCTCCGGAAATTCCTGGTAAGATAAATCCCAGAGCAATGACAATCCCTTTAATAACGCGTGCTAACCATGAGAGCATATTTTTCCTCCAACTATTTCTATTTCAAAAAATCCTTACTATATTGTATCACAATCTAAAACAAAAAGAAAAAGCAAATGAGAAACAAATGCTTTTAAGGTTTTAAAAAGAGTTTTCTAAAGGTTTCTTCTTTATTTTTTAAAGAAGAGATGACGTTGATATCCAAATCGTGGTCAAAGCCAGCAATTTTTCCTTTAGAAGTGTACTGGTGAATGTCATAATCTATATCAGTCTTAGGAGTTGCCTCGTAAAATCCTGAGTCAGAACCATAGGAAGGAATCCACACAGACGTAAACTTGTCAGTATCAATACTGTGTTCTTCCATGAAATAGACCCCAACGTAGATTCCGATATTTTTAGCACCTAGTGATTCTAGTTTTGCACGAAAGGCTTCAACACCTTCGTTCATATTGGACATGGTTTTTTCTTCCACATCTAGCCAATAGTAGCTAGGGCTGTATGGCGATGCGGAATTATAAAAACTTTCAGCAGCCTTTTCCATTTCTTGGATACTTTTTCCAGCTACATAGGCATAGACCCCAACTGGGACATTTCGTTTTTGAAACTCGGTAATATGGGTTTTAAAGGCCTTGTCTACCCCATTAACAAAGGAAGCATCATTCTCTTTTGAAGACTGAGCGCCACTATGGACGCGAACAATAGCTCCTGAAATGTTTTGGGAGAGAGTATCGTAATTAATTTCCTCAGGTCGTTGCCAACCAGAAACATCAATCACCGGTTTATCTATATTATGTAGCGCTTGCGATTCTACTTGCGCGATATTTGACTTTGTTTTTACAGGATGGTCCTCAAAACGAGGGCGATTTAGGATTAAAATGAAAATCATAATCCCAAAAAAACCAAACAAAATAAGCGGATTAATTTTCTTTCTCATATCTTATAATTTTACCTTATAAATGAAAAAAAATCAAAAAAAAATACTCAAAAATGGGTTAATAGAGGACTTTAGAGCATTTTTTCATTCAAGAGCGCGGAATGATTTGAAATATGGTATAATAAAAGGGAATTTCTAGAGAAAAGAGAAGATTATGTCAAATTATGCCATTATTTTAGCAGCGGGTAAAGGAACTCGCATGAAATCGGATTTGCCAAAAGTTTTGCACAAGGTTGCGGGTATTTCTATGTTGGAACATGTTTTCCGTAGTGTGGGAGCTATACAACCTGAAAAGACAGTAACAGTTGTAGGACACAAGGCGGAATTGGTTGAGCAGGTCTTGGCTGGACAGACAGAATTTGTGACTCAATCTGAACAGTTAGGGACTGGTCATGCGGTTATGATGACAGAGCCAATTTTGGAAGGTTTGTCAGGTCACACCTTGGTCATCGCAGGAGATACTCCTTTAATCACAGGTGAAAGCTTGAAAAACTTGATTGATTTCCACATCAATCATAAAAATGTGGCTACTATCTTGACTGCTGAAACAGATAATCCTTTTGGCTATGGACGAATTGTACGTAATGACAATGCTGAGGTTCTTCGCATTGTTGAGCAAAAGGATGCTACAGATTTTGAGAAACAATTCAAGGAAATCAATACTGGAACATATGTCTTTGACAACGAACGCTTGTTTGAGGCTTTGAAAAATATCAATACCAATAACGCTCAAGGCGAATACTATATTACAGATGTCATTGGTATTTTCCGTGAGGCTGGTGAAAAAGTCGGAGCTTATACGTTAAAAGATTTTGATGAGAGTCTTGGAGTAAACGACCGTGTGGCTCTTGCGACTGCTGAGTCGGTTATGCGTCGTCGCATCAATCATAAACACATGGTCAATGGGGTCAGCTTTGTCAACCCAGAAGCAACTTATATCGATATTGATGTTGAGATTGCTCCTGAAGTTCAAATCGAAGCCAATGTTACCTTGAAAGGGCAAACGAAAATTGGTGCTGAGACTGTTTTGACAAATGGAACGTATATAGTGGATAGCACTATCGGAGCAGGAGCTGTTATTACCAACTCTATGATTGAGGAAAGTAGTGTTGCAGACGGTGTGACAGTCGGTCCTTATGCCCACATTCGTCCAGGTTCAAGCCTAGCTACCCAAGTCCACATTGGGAACTTTGTTGAGGTGAAAGGCTCTTCAATCGGTGAGAATACTAAGGCTGGTCATTTGACTTATATCGGAAATTGTGAAGTGGGTAGCAAGGTTAATTTTGGTGCTGGAACCATTACAGTCAACTATGACGGCAAAAACAAATACAAAACAGTCATTGGTAACAATGTCTTTGTTGGTTCAAATTCAACCATTATTGCGCCAGTAGAACTTGGTGACAATTCCCTCGTTGGTGCGGGTTCAACTATTACCAAAGACGTGCCAGCAGATGCGATTGCGATTGGTCGCGGTCGTCAGGTCAATAAAGACGAATATGCAACACGCCTTCCTCATCATCCTAATAATCAGTAGGAGCTTATCATGGAATTTGAAGAAAAAACGCTTAGCCGAAAAGAAATCTATCTTGGACCAATTTTTAAACTGGTCCAAGATCAGGTTGAATTACCAGAAGGCAAGGGAACTGCCCAACGGGATTTGATTTTCCACAATGGAGCTGTCTGTGTTTTAGCAGTAACGGATGAGCAAAAACTTATCTTGGTCAAGCAGTACCGCAAAGCCATTGAGGCAGTCTCTTACGAAATTCCAGCCGGAAAATTAGAAGTAGGAGAAAATACAGACCCTGTTGCAGCAGCCCTTCGTGAATTAGAGGAAGAAACAGCCTATACAGGGAAATTAGAACTCTTGTACGATTTTTACTCAGCCATTGGCTTTTGTAATGAAAAATTAAAACTATACCGAGCAAGCGATTTGACGAAAGTGGAAAATCCGCGTCCGCAGGATGAAGATGAGACCTTGGAAGTCCTTGAAGTGAACTTAGAGGAAGCCAAGGAATTGATCCAATCAGGTCATATCTGTGATGCCAAGACGATTATGGCTGTTCAGTATTGGGAATTACACAAAAAATAGAGGAGGTCAGTATGGGTAAACCTTTATTAACGGATGAAATGATTGAAAGAGCTAATAGAGGCGAAAAGATTTCAGGTCCTCCTTTGCTAAATGATGAGGAGACAAAAATTTTACCAACCTCTTCTTCCCGTTTTGGTTATGCCAACCCTAAGGATCATGGTTTTAGCCAAGAAACCTTGAAGATTCAGGTCGAACCGTCTATTCATAAAAGCCGTCGCATTGAAAATACCAAGAGAAATGTCTTCAATTCTAAACTGAATAAAATCTTATTTGCAGTCATCTTTCTCTTAATTTTGCTTGTCTTAGCAATGAAACTTTTGTAATAGAAAAGGAATTGAAATGAAAATAGGAATTATTGCGGCTATGCCAGAAGAACTAGCGTATCTGGTCCAGTATCTAGAAAATGCCCAGAAGCAAGTTGTTTTAGACAATACCTATCATACTGGAACCATTGCCTCGCATGAAGTCGTTCTTGTAGAAAGTGGAATTGGTAAGGTCATGTCTGCTATGAGTGTGGCGATTTTGGCTGATCATTTTCGAGTGGATGCTTTGATTAACACGGGATCTGCTGGTGCAGTAGCAGAGGGTATCGCTGTTGGGGATGTCGTGATTGCTGACAAATTAGCCTATCATGATGTGGATGTCACAGCATTTGGCTATGCTTATGGACAAATGGCGCAACAACCGCTTTATTTCGAATCAGATAAAACCTTTGTTGCCAAAATCCAAGAGAGTTTATCTCAATTGGACCAAAAATGGCATCTTGGTTTGATTGCTACAGGAGATAGTTTTGTTGCAGGAAATGACAAGATAGAAGCGATTAAGTCCCATTTCCCAGATGTTTTAGCCGTGGAGATGGAGGGGGCAGCTATTGCTCAGGCAGCGCATGCCCTTAATCTTCCAGTTTTAGTCATCCGAGCTATGAGTGATAATGCCAACCATGAAGCAAACATCTCTTTTGATGAGTTTATTATCGAAGCTGGACGTCGCTCTGCCCAAGTCTTGTTAGCCTTTTTGAAGGCTTTAGATTAAGCGGAAATTTGACAGTTTTTCTAGCTTATGATAAGATTTAAGTAAAGAAAAGCTAGAAAACGTTTCAGAGGATATTATGAGTATTGAAATGACCGTCAGTGAGATTGCAGAGGTCTTAGGATTGTCTCGCCAAGCAATCAATAACCGTGTCAAAGAATTACCAGAAGAAGACACAGATAAAAATGACAAAGGGGTAACAGTAGTTACCAGAAGTGGCTTGATTAAGCTAGAAGAAATCTATAAAAAAACGATTTTTGAAGATGAGCCTGTCAGTGAAGATGTCAAGCAGCGTGAACTGATGGAGATTCTGGTTGATGAGAAGAATGCTGAAATTCTTCGTCTCTATGAACAATTAAAAGCCAAGGATCGTCAGTTATCAGAAAAAGACGAGCAGATGCGTATCAAAGACCGTCAGATTGCTGAGAAAGACAAACAACTCGATCAGCAGCAACAATTGACCCTTCAAGCCATGAAGGATCAAGAAAATCTTAAGCTAGAGCTGGACCAAGCAAAAGAAGAAGTCCAATCAACTAAGAAAGGCTTTTTTGCTCGTTTATTTGGAGGATAATCAAGGAGCTGTTTAGGTTAAATGCTAACCTGATGGCTTCTTTTATTTCTAATCTAAATAGTATAGTTGCTCAAGTAATACTCAATGAAAATCAAAGAGCAAACTAGGAAGCTAGCCGCAGGCTGCTCAAAACACTGTTTTGAGGTTGTGGATAGAACTGACGAAGTCAGTAACATATACCTACGGCAAGGCGACGTTGACGTGGTTTGAATTTGATTTTCGAAGAGTATAAAATAACAGTAGAGGAGAGGTATAGAATGGAACGATTAGAAGAGTACATTGCTTTCGATTTAGAATTTAATCAGCACGAGGGACAAACACACTTGATTCAAGTATCGGCAGTGCATTTTAGAGATGGTCAGGAAATAGATGCCTATGATTCTTATGTTCATACCAGTGTACCTCTAAAAAGTTTTATCAATGGTTTGACTGGGATTACAGCCGAGACCTTAAAAGATGCTCCTCCAGTGGAGAAAGTTATAAAAGATTTCCAAGAGTTTGTGGGTTCTTTACACATGGTTGGCTACAATGCTGCTAAAAGTGATTTGCCTATTCTAGCAGAGCATGGTTTAGACTACAGCCTGCAATATAAGGTGGATTTGTATGATGAAGCTTTTGAACGTCGGAGTTCGGATTTACATGGTATTGCCAATCTCAAATTGCAAACCGTTGCCTCCTTTCTTGGATTTCAAGGTCAGTCTCATAATAGCTTGGAGGATGCTCGGATGACGGCGCGTGTTTACGAGTCTTTCTTAGAGTCAGATCAAGCTAGAGAATTGTTAGAGACGGAAAGTAGTCTATCAAACAATCCTTTTGGAGGCTTGGACTTGTCTCAATTATTTGACTAGGAGTGCCTATGAAACCTGAAAAACCTAAAAATCTAGGTTTTAGGAAAATCTACTTTAATCTAGATAAAATTCTCTTCCTCTTTTTCTTGATATTCATGATGATTGAGTTTGTCTGGTTACCACTTAATTCTTGGATTGCTGGACTGTTACTCCGACAGACAGGTTATCTCTTTCTTTCCTACAACAATATTTTTGCCATTATAAAGAGTTCTCCCTTTGTTAGCCTTGCTTTATTTGTTCTGGTAATCGTTAATTTACTGATTGCCTATTACCAGCTAGGACTCCTCTTTATCGGAGCTCGACACCTCCTCTATCATGAAAAGAGAACTCTGCTGGAGTACAGTCGCAAGGTCTTTCGTCAGAGTTTCTTATTCATAAGACAAGTGACGATTTCCAAAATGGCCTTTATTTTCTTTTATGTCATGATGCTCTTTCCATTGATTCGAAAGATTTTAAAGATTTATTACCTCAATAAAATCGTGATTCCGGAATTCATAGTAGCCTATGTGGAAGATAAGTACTGGTTAGTCGGTTTGGTAATCACTGTTCTAGCCTCGCTGCTGTTTTACATTTCAATACGTTTGATGTTTGCCCTACCCCAGCTTTTATTTGAGAAGAAAACAGTCAAAGAAGCAGTCAGATATAGTCTAGAAAAGACAAGAAAGCACTCCTGGTTTTATACTTGGAACTTGCTCTGGATTATCGTCAAAACCTACCTATTTTTCATTCTTTTATTGATTCCAATCTTGACAAGTCAGGCACTGATGGATGGTTTGACTCATAAGGAATCTCTTGTGATGGGAATTATCAACTTTGTCTTGATTAAGAATTTCCACTACATAGCCTTGACTTATTTTCTCATTAAGTTTGTTTCCTTCCTAACAGGAGAAGAGCTAGAGACCACACCAAGGAGAAAGAAAGATCACTGGATGAGATGGGGAGTGATGGGCTGTGCTTGTATCTTTTTCGCTCTTGAGGGTTATGTTTATTTGGAAGCTCCAGTTGCCAATAAACCTTTAATTATCTCTCACAGGGGAGTATCTAATAAGAATGGTGTGCAGAATACAGTTCAATCTTTAGAAAAGACAGCCCAACTAAGTCCAGATTTCGTTGAGACAGATGTTCAGGAAACAAAAGATGGCCAGTTTGTCATGATGCATGATGCTAATATCAAGAATCTGACAGGAGTTAATGCCAATCCACAGGATCTAACTTTGAAAGAATTAACTAAACTTGATATTTTAGAAAATGGTTATCATAGCAAGGTGTCCAGTTTTGATGACTATCTCAATAAAGCCAATGAATTACATCAAAAACTCCTCATTGAAATTAAAACCAGTCGAAAAGATAGCCCAGATATGATGAAACGCTTTATGGGAAAATATGGAACGGTTCTTAAGCAGAATGGTCACCAAATGCAATCCTTGGACTACCATGTGATTGATCAGGTTTTAGCCTACGATTCTCAAATTCCAATCTATTTCATCCTACCTTATAATAGTATTTTTCCAAGAACCAAGGCTACAGGTTATACCATGGAGTATTCAACTTTAGATGAAAATTTTGTCAACAAGCTTTGGAATACGGATCAGAAATTGTACGTTTGGACCATCAATAGTTCAGAGTCCTTTGATAAATCAGTTCATTTGGGAGCAGATGGAATGATAACAGATGACTTGGAAATGATTCAAGAGCAGGTTACTATTGCCCAAGAAAACCCAGAGTATACTGATTTACTTTTCAAACAGGCTATGGAATTCTTTAATTTTTAGTAAGCAAAAAGAGCCTGAGACAAAATAGTTCTCAACCACAAAAAAGCAACGGCAAATACGTTGCTTTTTTGGAGATAAGGGACTATTGTCCTAGGCTCAGTCTTGAGATAAGGTCCATAGAAACTCGTATTCTGAGGATTTTATTTTAAATCAGAGGTTGGCTCTCTCCAAGCTTATTTGATATAGAGTTCTTGATTTTTTAGGACAATTTCACGGACATTTGAGAATTTTTTGAGTTTTTTAAGTTCTTCTGGATGAGTGACGAGAGTGATAACATAACCTTCTTTACCCATGCGACCTGTACGGCCAGCACGGTGAGTGTAGGTTTCACTATCTCTAGGAACATCAAAGTTTACGACGCATTCTAGACTATCGATATCAATTCCACGTGCCAGAAGGTCTGTTGCGAGAAGCAGGGTTAGTTGCTTGTCTTTAAACTTTTCTAAGATGACTTTTCTAAATTTGACATTGACATCACTAGCGAGGGAAACAGCCAAGATATCACTATATTGTAATTTTTCTTCCGCACTGCCAAGGTCTGATAGGCTGTTAAAGAAGACCAGTCCGCGGAAATCCTCTACATGAGCCAATTTTCGTAGCATATCCACTCGGTGACGTTGGTCTACCTGCATGTAGAAATGCTGGATATTGTCCAATTTTTGATCAGAGAGATCAATGGTACGTGTATTAGGCGAAATCTTTTCTTGGTCAAACTTGGTCGTCGCACTCATGTAGATGAGTTGGTGGTCACGAGGTGCGTAGTGGGTGATTTTCTCAACAAAGTGAATTTGAGACTCATCTAGCAATTGGTCAAATTCGTCCAAGATGATGGTTTCTACATTCATCATCTTTATTTTTTTCAATTTAATCAACTCAAAGATACGACCAGGAGTACCAATTAGAATTTCTGGTCCTTTTTTGAGTCGTTCAATCTGGCGTTTCTGACTTGAACCTGATAGGAAGAGTTGGGCTGTCAAACCGATAGTCTCTGCCCACGTTTTACATACATCAAAAATCTGTCCAGCAAGTTCTGTATTGGGTGCTAGAATCAAGAGTTGCTGGGCTTTTTTCTTTTGCAGTCTGAGAAGACTTGGTAGGAGGTAAGCGAGGGTCTTACCAGTTCCTGTTGGGCTCACTCCTAGAAGATTTTCTCCTGCAAGAACGGGCTCAAATAGTTGGGTTTGAATGGGAGTGAATTCTTGGAAACCGAGTTGGTCACTCAGTTCTTGCCATTCAGTCGGTAGTTTGGTTTTCATTTTTCTGCCTCAAATCTAATGCCAGCAGTCTGGCGCATAGTATATAGTAGCTTATGAACTGAACTTGCATCTTCCAGCCAAGTTTGGTAGAGATTCAGATCTGGTTGCTGGATCATGTGTGCAAATGCAGCGACTTCCTCGGTCATCGTATGAGGAGCCTGTTGGATAGGGAGTTGGATTTGATTGCCTTGGTGGTCGGTAAAAATAGCCGAGCTGACATGCTCGATGGTGTTGAGGGTCAAGGTTCCATCTGTCGTATAAATTTCGCAAGGAAGATTGGAAGTGATGTTTTTCCCAGCTTTTATATGAATTTGAAAGTCAGGGTATAAGAGGATTCCGTCTCCATTCAGGTCCATGCTATTGTCAAGCTGTTGAGCCTGATAGGTCGCGTCTTGAGCTTTTCCAAAGAGACGAACGGCAGCGTAGAGAGGATAAATCCCCAAATCCATGAGAGCACCGCCAGCAAAACGATTTGAGAAGACATTTGGTGTCTGTCCAGCTAACAAGTCCGGCATTTTGGAAGAATACTTGGCATAGTTGAAATCTGCTCCCAAAATTTGCTTGTCTGCTAAAAAGTTTTTGATAGTAGTAAAAGCTTCTTCGTGGTAATTACGAGCTGCTTCGAAGATAAAACAGTGATTTTTCTCAGCTGTTTGAACCAAATCCAGCCATTCTTGTGGCTGAGTGACAGCTGGCTTTTCAAGAATGACGTGTTTGCCAGCAGATAATGCAACTTTTGCCTGAGCAAAATGCAAGGAGTTTGGACTAGCAATATAGACAACATCAAAGGAGCTCTTGAAGAAGTTCTCTAATTGATCAAAGAGTTGGATATCTTGATAGCGAGAAGCAAAGGTTGCCGCAGTTTCTAGTTTTCTAGAATAGACTGCGACCAGCTGGTATTCTCCACTGATATGGGCTGCTTCTATGAAGTGGTGACTGATAGCCCCTGTTCCGATGACACCTAATTTAAGCATAGTTACTCCTTTTCCAATTTCAAATCCTTCTTTCATTATAACATAGATAGACAGGACTATCCAACAGAGGGGAAAAAATTTCAAATAAGCTACTAGGTCTTTTTCAAAGAAAGTGGTACAATAATGAGATGAGTAAATGAAATGGGAGGGAAAATGAGGTTATTACCTATAAGAAAAATATCACGTCAGTCTAAGAGGCTAGCGCTTTTTTTGACGTTTTGTGCAGGATATGTAGATGCCTATACGTTTATTGTGCGAGGGAATACTCTTGTAGCTGGACAAACTGGGAATGTCGTATTTCTTTCAGTGGGACTTATTCAACATAATGTGTCAGATGCGAGTGCTAAAGTAATGACCTTGCTAGCTTTTATGATGGGGGTCTTTTTACTAACAGTTTATAAGGAAAAATTGCGAATTGTGAAAAAACCGATTCTGTCATTGATTCCTTTGGCAATCCTATCAATCATTATTGGTTTTGTGCCGCAAACTGTAGATAATATCTATCTAGTACCGCCCTTGGCCTTCTGTATGGGGTTGGTGACAACTGCTTTTGGAGAAGTGTCGGGTATTGCCTATAATAACGCTTTTATGACGGGGAATATCAAACGGACCATGCTAGCTTTTGGAGATTATTTTAGGACCAAGCACACACCATTTTTACGTGAAGGATTCATATTTGTTAGCCTGCTTAGTAGTTTTGTCCTTGGCGTTGTCTTTTCAGCCTATTTGACGATTTTCTATCATGAAAAGACCATTCTTGGTGTTCCTATTATGATGAGCATTTTTTACATTAGCATGCTTTTTGCCTCTTGGCGAAAAAAAGTAAAAGAAAAAGCTTCATTTTAGGTGTTATTACTTGTAAGAAAATAGGAGATATGCTATACTTGAAGAGTTGACTATGCACAATCCTGTGCAACCGCACGAACATCGTTGCTCGTCGTATAACAAATTTAAACTTCGTCATTGTCGCCTTGCCTAACATAAGTTATGTCTTCGGCTCAATTCCTAGTTTATTCTTTGTTATACTTAGAGCTCTTCTTTTAAGTGGTTTGTCCCACGATGCTAGGCGAGTCTTCACAAAAAATTCGGGGAAACCCATAAAAATCATAGGAGGTGCATAATGAGCACATACGCAATTATCAAAACTGGCGGAAAACAAGTTAAAGTTGAAGTTGGTCAAGCAGTTTACGTTGAAAAATTGAACGTTGAAGCTGGTCAAGAAGTTACTTTTAACGAAGTTGTTCTTGTTGGTGGTGAAAACACTGTTGTCGGAACTCCACTTGTTGCTGGAGCTACTGTAGTTGGAACTGTTGAAAAACAAGGAAAACAAAAGAAAGTTGTTACTTACAAGTACAAACCTAAAAAAGGTAGCCACCGTAAACAAGGTCACCGTCAACCATATACTAAAGTTGTCATCAACGCAATCAACGCTTAATTTTAAGGAGAACACATGATACAAGCAGTCTTTGAGAGAGCCGAAGATGGCGAGCTGAGGAGTGCGGAAATTACTGGACACGCCGAGAGTGGCGAATACGGCTTAGATGTCGTGTGTGCATCGGTTTCTACGCTTGCCATTAACTTTATCAATTCTATTGAGAAATTTGCAGGCTATGAACCAATCCTAGAATTAAACGAAGATGAAGGTGGCTATCTGATGGTTGAAATACCAAAAGATCTTCCTTCACACCAGAGAGAAATGACCCAGTTATTCTTTGAATCATTTTTCTTAGGTATGGCAAACTTATCGGAGAACTCTTCTGAGTTCGTCCAAACCAGAGTTATCACAGAAAACTAACACGGAGGAAAACATTATGTTAAAAATGACTCTTAACAACTTGCAACTTTTCGCCCACAAAAAAGGTGGAGGTTCTACATCAAACGGACGTGATTCACAAGCAAAACGTCTTGGAGCTAAAGCAGCTGATGGACAAACTGTAACAGGTGGATCAATCCTTTACCGTCAACGTGGTACACACATCTACCCAGGTGTAAACGTTGGACGTGGTGGAGACGATACTTTGTTCGCTAAAGTTGAAGGCGTAGTACGCTTTGAACGTAAAGGACGCGATAAAAAACAAGTTTCTGTTTACCCAATCGCTAAATAAAAAGGTCCAGTAAACCTTTTTATCCCGAGCCTTGAATGTAAAGGTGAGGAAGCTAGAAACGGCTTAAAATAAGGCTTTCCGAGTTTTCGGAGAGCCTCTTTTTTTGTTTTGATACCCATTTTGGTACCCATATTTTAAAACCCTATGTAAGAAGCGAAGTTGTCGGCTACTTTGTCTTTTAGATACAATTATAAAATAGTGGAATGTGACCCTTTTACAATAATGAATTTTATAAGGGAATAAGATATTGTAAAAATTGATAAGGTATGATATTATAATTATATCTAAGAGAAGAAGTAAGAAGAATGAAAGGATGTAAACTTGTATGAAACATCTTATCACCATAATAGTCTGTTCAATCTCTTTTCTTGTTCTATCTGCTTGTGTCAGTAAGAAAAAACTTGTTCTTCCTGAACCTGAAACGATCTCTGTAATTTCCCTGCAGAAAAAAATCTCTGAAGATATTAAAACTATAACCAAGAGAGAAGAAATCTCAAAATTGATTGACGAGATACAGAAGCAGTCCACCTCCACAACTTTAGAAAGTTTAAATGATCAACCGACAAATGTTAAAGATTACATCATTATCAAATTCTCTCATCAGAATGAAGAAAATGATAGTGTAGCCTATCTATATACTATGAAAGAAAAACAATATATTGAACAACCCTATGTTGGGATTTGGGAGGTAAGTCCAGATATAGCGAATAGGGTTGAAGAAGCTTATTCTAGTTGATTTATAGAATAAAAGAAATTTTTAGAGAGTTTTCTTGTATCATGTTTTAAACGGTAAATCAACAAGATTTGCTGTTTTTATTTGTTTGAAATAAAATGAGGACTGAAAAAAGATATCATTCTAATTCTTGTATTGGGGTATTAGAGTATTCGATTAGACTTGAAAATTTCCAGACTTTTTTCCTTTTTGGAAAACTTCTAAAATATGGTATAATGAAAAGATAAAGAAGTTGGGGGTAGAAGATGAACATTCAACAATTACGCTATGTTGTGGCTATTGCGAATAGCGGTACTTTTCGTGAAGCTGCTGAAAAGATGTATGTTAGTCAGCCGAGTCTGTCTATTTCTGTTCGTGATTTGGAAAAAGAGTTGGGCTTTAAGATTTTCCGTCGGACCAGCTCAGGGACTTTCTTGACTCGTCGTGGTATGGAATTTTATGAAAAAGCGCAAGAATTGGTTAAAGGATTTGATATTTTTCAAAATCAGTATGCCAATCCTGAGGAAGAAAAGGATGAATTTTCCATTGCTAGTCAGCACTATGACTTCTTGCCACCAACCATTACGGCCTTTTCAGAGCGCTATCCTGATTATAAGAACTTTCGTATTTTTGAATCAACTACTGTTCAAATTTTAGATGAAGTAGCGCAAGGGCATAGTGAGATTGGGATTATCTACCTCAACAATCAAAATAAAAAAGGGATCATGCAACGGATTGAAAAGCTAGGTCTGGAGGTCATTGAATTGATACCCTTTCATACCCATATTTATCTTCGTGAAGGGCATCCTTTAGCCCAGAAAGAGGAATTGGTCATGGAGGATTTAGCTGATTTACCAACGGTTCGTTTTACTCAAGAGAAAGACGAGTACCTTTATTATTCGGAGAACTTTGTCGATACCAGCGCTAGCTCACAGATGTTTAATGTGACAGACCGTGCTACTTTGAATGGTATTTTGGAGCGGACGGACGCCTATGCGACAGGTTCTGGATTTTTAGATAGTGATAGTGTTAATGGTATCACAGTTATTCGTCTCAAGGATAACCTAGATAATCGCATGGTTTATGTTAAACGTGAAGAAGTGGAGCTGAGTCAAGCTGGGACTCTCTTTGTAGAAGTCATGCAAGAATATTTTAATCAGAAGAGGAAATCATGAAAAAAAGAGGAATAGTGGCAGTCATTGTACTGCTGTTGATTGCGCTGGATCAGTTAGTCAAATCCTATATCGTCCAGCAGATTCCACTGGGTGAAGTGCGCTCTTGGATTCCCAATTTCGTTAGCTTGACCTACCTGCAAAATCGAGGGGCAGCCTTTTCTATCTTACAAGATCAGCAGTTCTTATTTGCTATCATTACACTGGTCGTAATAGTAGGTGCCATTTGGTATCTACATAAACACATGGAGGACTCACTCTGGATGGTCTTGGGTTTGACCTTGATAATCGCAGGTGGTCTTGGAAACTTCATTGACAGGATCAGTCAGGGCTTTGTTGTGGATATGTTCCACCTTGACTTTATCAATTTTGCAATTTTCAATGTGGCAGATAGCTATCTGACGGTTGGAGTGATTATTTTATTGATTGCAATGTTAAAAGAGGAAATAAATGGAAATTAAAATTGAAACTGGTGGCCTGCGTTTGGATAAGGCTTTGTCGGATTTGACAGAATTATCACGCAGTCTCGCGAATGAACAAATCAAATCAGGCCAGGTCTTGGTCAATGGTCAAGTCAAGAAAGCTAAATACACTGTCCAAGAGGGCGATGTCGTCACTTACCATGTGCCAGAACCAGAGGTTTTAGAGTATGTAGCTGAGAATCTTCCGCTAGATATCATCTACCAAGATGAGGATGTGGCCGTCGTTAACAAGCCTCAAGGAATGGTTGTGCATCCGAGTGCTGGTCATACTAGTGGAACTCTGGTAAATGCCCTTATGTACCATATTAAGGATTTATCGGGTATCAATGGGGTTCTGCGTCCAGGAATTGTTCATCGTATTGATAAGGATACGTCAGGCCTTCTCATGATTGCTAAAAACGATGAGGCGCATCTAGCACTTGCTCAAGAACTCAAGGATAAAAAGTCTCTTCGCAAATATTGGGCGATTGTTCATGGAAATCTGCCTAATGATCGTGGTGTCATTGAAGCTCCGATTGGCCGTAGTGAAAAAGACCGTAAGAAACAGGCTGTGAATGCTAAAGGGAAACCTGCAGTGACCCGTTTCCACGTTTTGGAACGCTGTGGTGATTATAGCTTAGTGGAGCTGCAGCTGGAAACAGGTCGCACCCATCAAATCCGTGTTCACATGGCTTATATTGGTCATCCAGTCGCTGGTGATGAAGTCTATGGTCCTCGCAAGACTTTGAAAGGGCATGGACAATTTCTTCATGCCAAGACGCTAGGATTTACCCATCCGAGAACAGGTGAGACTTTGGAATTTACAGCAGATATCCCAGAGATTTTTAAGGAAACCTTGGAGAGATTGAGAAAGAATTAGATTTGATAAAAGGTTGAGATGGCTTGTCTCGACCTTTTTCCTATCAACTCTTTTCTATTTCCTGCCATTCATGTTATAATGGATAAATATGAAGAATCGGAGTGAATCTATGAAATACAAACGAATCGTTTTTAAGGTGGGGACTTCTTCTCTGACGAATGAGGATGGAAGTTTATCACGTAGTAAAGTAAAAGCTATTACCCAACAGTTGGCTATGCTGCACGAGGCTGGTCATGAATTGATTTTGGTGTCGTCAGGTGCCATTGCGGCTGGTTTTGGGGCTTTAGGATTTAAAAAGCGTCCGACTAAGATTGCTGATAAACAGGCTTCAGCAGCGGTAGGACAAGGGCTTTTGTTGGAAGAATACACGACCAATCTTCTCTTGCGCCAAATCGTTTCTGCACAAATTTTGCTGACTCAGGATGATTTTGTGGATAAGCGCCGTTATAAAAATGCCCATCAGGCTTTGTCAGTTTTACTTAGCCGTGGGGCGATTCCTATTATCAATGAGAATGACAGTGTCGTTATTGATGAGCTCAAGGTTGGGGACAATGACACTCTGAGTGCGCAGGTAGCTGCCATGGTCCAAGCTGACCTTTTGGTCCTCTTGACAGACGTAGACGGTCTTTATACTGGAAATCCTAATTCAGATTCAAGAGCCAAACGCTTGGAGAAAATTGAGACCATCAATCGTGAGATTATTGATATGGCTGGTGGAGCTGGCTCTTCAAACGGAACTGGGGGCATGCTAACAAAAATCAAAGCTGCAACTATCGCGACAGAATCAGGAGTTCCTGTTTATATCTGCTCATCCTTGAAGTCAGACGCTATGATTGAGGCGGCTGAGGAGACCAAGGATGGTTCCTACTTTGTTGCGCAAGAGAAGGGACTTCGTACCCAGAAACAATGGCTGGCTTTTTATGCTCAGAGTCAAGGTTCTATTTGGGTTGATAAAGGTGCTGCAGAAGCTCTCTCTCAATATGGCAAGAGTCTCCTTTTATCTGGTATTGTTGACGCAGAAGGAGCCTTTTCTTACGGTGATATCGTGACAGTATTTGACAAGGAAAGTGGAAAATCACTTGGAAAAGGACGCGTGCAATTTGGTGCATCTGCTTTGGAGGATATGTTGCGTTCTCAAAAAGCCAAGGGTGTCTTGATTCACCGTGATGACTGGATTTCCATTACTCCTGAAATCCAACTACTCTTTACAGAATTTTAGAGGTAAACTATGGTAAGTACACAAGAACAATTTGAACAGGTACAGGCTGTTAAAAAATCGATTAACACAGCTAGTGAAGAGGTAAAAAACCAAGCATTGCTAGCCATGGCTGATCACTTATTAGCAGCTACTGAGGAGATTTTAGCAGCCAATGCCCTCGATATGGAAGCGGCCAAGGGTAAAATCTCAGATGTGATGCTGGATCGTCTTTATTTGGATGCAAGTCGTATAGAAGCGATGGCAACTGGGATTCGTGAAGTGGTTGCTTTACCAGATCCAATCGGTGAAGTTTTAGAAACCAATCAGCTTGAAAATGGTTTGGTTATCACAAAGAAACGTGTAGCTATGGGAGTTATTGGTATAATCTATGAAAGCCGTCCAAATGTGACGTCTGACGCGGCTGCTTTGGCTCTCAAGAGTGGGAATGCGGTTGTTCTTCGTAGTGGTAAGGATGCCTATCAAACAGCCCATGCCATTGTCACAGCCCTGAAGAAGGGTTTGGAGACCACGACCATTCATCCAGATGTGATTCAACTAGTGGAAGATACTAGCCGTGAAAGTAGCTATGCCATGATGAAGGCCAAGGGTTATCTAGACCTCCTCATTCCTCGTGGAGGAGCTGGCTTGATCAATGCAGTGGTTGAAAACGCTATTGTACCAGTTATCGAGACAGGGACTGGGATTGTCCATGTCTATGTGGATAAGGATGCAGATGAAGACAAGGCTCTGTCTATCATCAACAATGCCAAAACCAGTCGTCCTTCTGTCTGCAATGCCATGGAGGTTCTGCTGGTTCATGAAGTCAAGGCAGCAAGCTTCCTTCCTCGCTTGGAGCAAGTGCTGGTTGAGAATCGAAAAGAAGCTGGGTTGGAACCAATTCAATTCCGCCTAGATAGCACAGCAAGTCAGTTTGTTTCAGGTCAAGCAGCTGAGGCCAAAGACTTTGACACTGAGTTTTTAGACTATGTCCTAGCGGTTAAGGTCGTGAGTAGTTTAGAAGAAGCGGTTGCGCATATTGAAGCTCATAGCACCCATCATTCGGACGCCATTGTGACGGAAAATGCCGAAGCTGCAGCATACTTTACAGATCAAGTGGACTCTGCAGCAGTCTATGTCAATGCCTCAACTCGTTTCACAGATGGTGGCCAATTTGGTCTTGGCTGTGAAATGGGGATCTCTACTCAGAAACTGCACGCGCGTGGTCCAATGGGCTTGAAGGAGTTGACTAGCTACAAGTATGTGGTTACTGGTGACGGACAGGTAAGGGAGTAAGAGATGAAGATTGGATTTATCGGTTTGGGGAATATGGGAGCTAGTTTGGCCAAGGCTGTTTTGCAGGCCAAGACGGGTGATGACCTTCTCCTTGCCAATCGTAGTCAAGCCAAGGTGTATTCTTTCATTTCTGACTTTGGCGGTCAAGCTTCCAGCAACGAAGAAATCTTTGCAGAAGCAGATGTGATTTTTCTAGGTGTTAAGCCAGCTCAGTTCTCAGACTTGCTTTCTCAATACCAGACCATCCTTGAAAAACGAGAAAGTCTTCTTTTGATTTCCATGGCAGCTGGATTGACCTTGGAAAAACTGGCTAGTCTTCTTCCAAGTCAGCACCGAATTATTCGTATGATGCCAAATACCCCTGCTTCTATCGGGCAAGGAGTGATTAGTTATGCCATATCAGCAAACTGTCGTGCTGAGGACAGTGAACTTTTTTGTCAGCTTTTAGCCAAGGCTGGTCTCTTGATTGAACTTGGGGAAAGCTTAATTGATGCAGCGACAGGTCTTGCAGGTTGTGGGCCGGCCTTTGTCTATCTTTTTATTGAGGCCTTGGCAGATGCAGGTGTTCAGACAGGATTGCCAAGAGAAACGGCATTGAAAATGGCAGCTCAAACAGTTGTCGGCGCTGGACAATTGGTCCTAGAAAGCCAGCAACATCCTGGGGTCTTAAAAGATAAAGTTTGTAGCCCAGGTGGTTCGACTATCGCTGGCGTAGCAAGTCTAGAAGCGCATGCTTTCCGAGGAACAGTCATGGATGCAGTTGGTCAAGCCTACAAACGAACACAAGAATTAGGTAAATAAGAGGTAGTTTTATCTGCCTCTTTTATGGTGGTTGAAATGAGAAGAAAAAAGATTGTCACAAACCCCCATTTTTTTGATAGAATAGAAGTAGTAAAAAAGAAATGAGTTAGACATGTCAAAAGGATTTTTAGTCTCTCTTGAGGGACCAGAGGGAGCAGGAAAGACCAGTGTTTTAGAGGCTCTGCTACCAATTTTAGAGGAAAAAGGGGTAGAGGTGCTGACGACCCGTGAACCTGGCGGAGTCTTGATTGGGGAGAAGATTCGGGAAGTGATTTTGGACCCAAGTCATACTCAGATGGATCCTAAAACGGAACTCCTTCTCTATATCGCCAGTCGCAGACAGCACTTGGTGGAAAAAGTTCTCCCTGCCCTTGCAGCTGGCAAGGTGGTCATTATGGACCGCTTCATCGATAGTTCTGTTGCCTATCAGGGATTTGGTCGTGGTTTGGACATTGAAGCCATTGACTGGCTTAATCAGTTTGCGACAGATGGCCTTAAACCCGATTTGACCCTCTATTTTGACATCGAGGTGGAAGAAGGACTGGCTCGCATTGCTGCTAATAGTGACCGCGAGGTCAATCGTTTGGACTTGGAAGGGTTGGACTTGCATAAAAAAGTCCGTCAAGGCTACCTTTCTCTTCTGGAAAAAGAAGGAAATCGCATTGTCAAGATTGATGCCAGCCTCCCTTTGGAGCAAGTTGTGGAAACTACCAAGGCAGTTTTGTTTGATAGAATGGGCTTGGCCAAATGAAACAAGAACAACTAAAGGCCTGGCAACCAGATCAGTTTGACCGCTTTGTCCGTATCCTAGAACAAGATCAGCTCAATCATGCCTATCTCTTTTCAGGTTTCTTTGGAAGCTTGGAAATGGCGCAATTTTTAGCTAAGGGCCTCTTTTGTACAGATAAAGTAGGTGTTTTACCATGTGAGAAATGCCGGAATTGTAAACTGATTGAACAGGGAGAATTTCCCGATGTCACTTTGATTAAACCAGTCAATCAGGTCATCAAGACAGAACGCATTCGGGAATTGGTGGGGCAGTTTTCTCAAGCAGGGATTGAAAGCCAGCAGCAGGTCTTTATTATCGATCAGGCTGAGAAAATGCATCCTAATGCAGCCAATTCTCTGCTCAAGGTCATCGAAGAACCCCAGAGTGAGGTTTATATTTTCTTCTTGACCAGCGATGAGGAGAAGATTTTACCGACAATCCGAAGTCGGACCCAGATTTTCCACTTTAAAAAGCAAGAAGAAAAACTCATCTTGCTCTTAGAACAAATGGGTCTGGTTAAGAAAAAAGCGACTCTTTTAGCCCAGTTTAGTCAATCGCGAGCTGAAGCAGAAAAGTTGGCTAATCAGGCAAGTTTTTGGACATTGGTCGATGAAAGTGAACGCCTGCTGACTTGGTTAGTAGCTAAGAAAAAAGAAAGTTATTTGCAAGTTTCCAAACTAGCTAGCTTGGCAGATGATAAGGAAAAACAAGATCAGGTTTTACGGATTCTTGAAGTCCTCTGTGGACAAGATATCCTACAAGCAAGAGTAAGAGTGATTCTACAAGATTTGCTAGAAGCTAGAAAAATGTGGCAAGCTAATGTCAGCTTTCAAATTGCCGTGGAATATCTGGTCTTGAAAGAAATATGAACTCAAAAATGAACGATAAAGAAAGGAAAGGGCTGTTTTATGGACAAAAAAGAATTATTTGACGCGCTGGATGATTTTTCCCAACAGTTATTGGTAACCTTGGCCGATGTGGAAGCCATCAAGAAAAATCTCAAGAGCCTGGTAGAGGAAAATACAGCTCTTCGTTTGGAAAATAGTAAGTTGCGAGAACGCTTGGGTGAGGTGGAAGCAGACGCTCCCGTCAAGGCCAAGCATGTTCGTGAAAGTGTCCGTCGAATTTATAAAGATGGTTTTCACGTATGTAATGATTTTTATGGACAACGTCGAGAGCAGGACGAGGAATGTATGTTCTGTGACGAGTTGTTATACAGGGAGTAAGCATGCAGATTCAAAAAAGTTTTAAGGGGCAGTCTCCCTATGGCAAGCTGTATCTAGTGGCAACGCCGATTGGCAATCTAGATGATATGACCTTTCGTGCTATCCAGACCTTAAAAGAAGTAGATTGGATTGCTGCTGAGGACACGCGCAATACAGGTCTATTGCTCAAGCATTTTGACATTTCTACCAAGCAGGTTAGTTTTCATGAGCACAATGCCAAGGAAAAGATTCCTGATTTGATTGGTTTCCTGAAAGCAGGGCAAAGTATTGCTCAGGTATCCGATGCAGGTCTGCCTAGTATCTCAGACCCTGGTCATGATTTGGTCAAGGCAGCCATTGAGGAAGAAATTGCGGTTGTGACTGTTCCAGGTGCCTCTGCAGGAATTTCTGCCTTGATTGCCAGTGGTTTAGCGCCACAGCCACATATCTTTTACGGCTTCTTACCGAGAAAATCAGGCCAGCAAAAGCAATTTTTCGACTTGAAAAAAGACTATCCTGAAACCCAGATTTTCTATGAATCGCCTCATCGTGTGGCAGATACGTTAGAAAATATGCTAGAAGTCTACGGTAATCGCTCGGTCGTCTTGGTTAGGGAATTGACTAAAATCTATGAAGAATACCAAAGAGGTACCATTTTAGAGTTATTAGAAAGCATAGCTGAAACGCCACTTAAGGGAGAATGCCTTCTCATCGTTGAAGGTGCCAGTCAGGATGTGGAGGAAAAAGATGAGGAGGACTTGTTCTTAGAAATCCAAGTCCGCATCCAGCAAGGCATGAAGAAAAACCAAGCTATTAAGGAAGTTGCTAAGATTTACCAGTGGAATAAGAGTCAACTCTACGCTGCCTACCACGACTGGGAAGAAAACCAAGAAAATGACTAAACAGGGAAGTTTGCCTTCTTCCCTTTTTTTGTTATACTAGTAGAAGAAAAAATTAGAAAGATTTGTGGGTGTCAAACAGTCCAGTAGCTTGTTTGAATATGGACTGAGGTTCCACCCAAAGAGGTATTAGTGTCGTGTCTCAATCTTATATCAATGTTATCGGTGCTGGTTTGGCAGGGTCAGAAGCAGCCTACCAAATAGCAGAACGTGGTATTCCAGTTAAACTCTATGAAATGCGTGGTGTCAAGTCAACACCTCAACACAAAACAGATAATTTTGCAGAGTTAGTTTGTTCTAATTCCTTGCGTGGGGATGCTTTGACCAATGCTGTTGGTCTCCTCAAGGAAGAAATGCGTCGCTTGGGTTCTGTCATCTTAGAGTCTGCTGAAGCTACACGTGTTCCTGCAGGTGGTGCCCTTGCGGTGGACCGTGATGGTTTCTCCCAAATGGTGACCGAAAAAGTGATCAACCACCCCTTGATTAAAGTGATTCGTGATGAAATTACAGAATTGCCGACAGATGTTATCACAGTTGTCGCTACTGGTCCCTTGACTAGCGATGCCTTGGCTGAGAAGATTCATGCCCTTAATGATGGCGATGGTTTCTATTTCTATGATGCGGCAGCGCCTATTATCGATGTCAATACTATCGATATGAGCAAGGTCTATCTCAAATCTCGTTATGATAAGGGAGAAGCTGCCTACCTCAATGCTCCAATGACCAAGCAAGAATTTATGGATTTCCATGAAGCCTTAGTCAATGCAGAAGAAGCACCGCTTAATTCTTTCGAAAAAGAAAAGTACTTTGAAGGCTGTATGCCTATCGAAGTCATGGCCAAACGAGGTATTAAAACCATGCTTTATGGTCCTATGAAACCAGTCGGTTTGGAGTATCCAGATGACTACACAGGACCTCGTGATGGAGAATTCAAAACACCGTACGCGGTTGTCCAACTTCGTCAGGACAATGCTGCTGGTAGCCTCTACAATATCGTTGGTTTCCAGACCCATCTCAAATGGGGAGAACAAAAACGTGTCTTCCAAATGATTCCAGGCCTTGAAAATGCGGAGTTTGTTCGTTATGGTGTTATGCACCGCAATTCTTACATGGATTCACCGAATCTTCTTGAGCAGACTTATCGTTCTAAGAAACAACCAAATCTCTTCTTTGCTGGTCAGATGACGGGTGTGGAAGGTTATGTTGAGTCAGCAGCGTCAGGCTTAGTTGCGGGAATTAACGCGGCTCGTCTTTTCAAGGGAGAAAGCGAGGCTATTTTCCCAGAGACGACAGCGATTGGAAGCTTAGCTCATTACATCACCCATGCTGACAGCAAACATTTCCAACCAATGAATGTTAATTTCGGTATTATCAAGGAGTTGGAAGGCGAACGTATCCGTGATAAGAAGGCTCGATATGAAAAAATTGCAGAGCGTGCCCTTAGTGACTTAGAGGAATTTTTAACAGTCTAATTTTTTTGAAAGAATTGCTCATGATACTATAAAAATCTTAGAAATTGTGATAAAATAGGTAGGATAAAAGAAGGAGAGTGAAAATGGCGAATCCCAAGTATAAACGTATTTTAATCAAGTTATCAGGTGAAGCCCTTGCCGGTGAACGTGGCGTAGGGATTGATATCCAAACAGTTCAAACAATCGCAAAAGAGATTCAAGAAGTTCATAGCTTAGGTATCGAAATTGCCCTTGTTATTGGTGGAGGAAATCTCTGGCGTGGAGAACCTGCTGCTGAAGCAGGAATGGACCGCGTTCAGGCAGATTACACAGGGATGCTTGGGACTGTTATGAATGCTCTTGTGATGGCAGATTCATTGCAACAAGTTGAGGTTGACACACGTGTGCAAACAGCGATTGCTATGCAACAAGTGGCAGAGCCTTACGTACGTGGACGTGCCCTTCGTCACCTTGAAAAAGGCCGTATCGTTATCTTTGGTGCTGGAATTGGTTCACCATACTTCTCAACAGATACAACAGCGGCTCTTCGTGCAGCTGAAATCGAAGCAGATGCCATCCTTATGGCTAAAAATGGTGTCGACGGTGTTTACAATGCCGATCCTAAGAAAGACAAGACAGCCGTTAAGTTTGAAGAATTGACCCACCGTGACGTTATCAATAAAGGTCTTCGTATTATGGACTCAACAGCTTCAACCCTCTCAATGGACAACGACATTGACTTGGTTGTCTTCAACATGAACCAACCAGGTAACATCAAACGTGTCGTATTTGGCGAAAATATCGGAACAACAGTTTCAAATAATATCTAAGAAAAGGAATAAGAAAGATTATGGCTAACGCAATTATTGAAAAAGCTAAAGAGAGAATGACCCAATCTCACCACTCACTTGCTCGTGAATTTGGTGCTATCCGTGCCGGTCGTGCCAATGCAAGCTTGCTGGACCGTGTACATGTAGAGTACTATGGAGTAGAAACTCCTCTTAACCAAATCGCTTCAATTACCATTCCAGAAGCACGTGTTTTGTTGGTAACACCATTTGACAAATCTTCATTGAAAGACATCGAACGTGCTTTGAACGCTTCTGATCTTGGTATCACACCAGCTAACGACGGTTCTGTTATTCGTTTGGTTATTCCTGCTCTTACAGAAGAAACTCGTCGTGACCTTGCTAAGGAAGTGAAGAAGGTCGGCGAAAATGCTAAAGTGGCTGTCCGCAATATCCGTCGTGACGCTATGGATGAAGCTAAGAAACAAGAAAAAGCAAAAGAAATCACTGAAGACGAATTGAAGACTCTTGAAAAAGACATTCAAAAAGTAACAGACGATGCTGTTAAACACATCGACGACATGACTGCCAACAAAGAGAAAGAACTTTTGGAAGTCTAAAAATAAACAGAAAAACTCAGTTGGCATTGCTGGCTGAGTTTTATTCGAAAGAAGGAAATATGAATACAAATCTTGCAAGTTTTATCGTTGGACTCATCATCGATGAAAATGACCGTTTTTACTTTGTGCAAAAGGATGGTCAAACCTATTCTCTTGCTAAGGAAGAAGGTCAACATACAGTAGGGGATACGGTCAAAGGTTTCGCCTATACAGATATGAAGCAAAAACTCCGCCTGACAACCTTAGAAGTGACTGCCACTCAGGACCAATTTGGTTGGGGAACTGTAACGGAAGTTCGTAAAGACTTGGGTGTCTTTGTGGATACAGGCCTTCCTGATAAGGAAATCGTAGTGTCACTCGATATTCTCCCTGAGCTCAAGGAACTCTGGCCTAAGAAGGGCGATCAACTCTACATCCGTCTTGAAGTGGACAAGAAAGACCGTATCTGGGGACTCTTGGCTTATCAAGAAGACTTCCAACGTCTGGCTCGTCCTGCCTACAACAACATGCAGAACCAAAACTGGCCAGCCATTGTTTACCGCCTCAAGCTATCAGGAACTTTTGTCTATCTGCCAGAAAATAACATGCTTGGCTTTATCCATCCTAGCGAGCGTTACGCAGAGCCACGTTTGGGGCAAGTTCTAGATGCGCGCGTTATTGGTTTCCGTGAAGTGGACCGCACGTTGAACCTCTCCCTCAAACCACGTTCTTTTGAAATGTTGGAAAATGATGCCCAGATGATTTTGACTTACTTGGAAAGCAATGGCGGTTTCATGACCTTAAATGATAAGTCATCTCCTGAGGATATCAAGGCAACCTTTGGCATTTCTAAAGGTCAGTTCAAGAAAGCACTCGGTGGCTTGATGAAGGCTGGCAAAATCAAGCAAGACCAGTTTGGGACAGAGTTGATCTAGGGTGACTTATGAGAAAATCATTTTACACTTGGCTCATGACCGAGCGAAATCCTAAAAGTAACAGTCCCAAAGCAATCTTGGCAGACCTCGCTTTTGAAGAGTCAGCCTTCCCAAAACACACAGATGATTTTGATGAGGTGAGTCGCTTTTTGGAAGAACATGCCAGTTTCTCTTTCAACCTAGGAGACTTTGACGCTATCTGGCAAGAATACTTAGAACACTAGCATGATTCACTGGGTTTGGGCTAGTAATTTCTCCACCCCTTTGCTATAATAAAAAGAAATAAAAGGATTAGAGAGGTTCTTTATTTGAAGGAACATTCAATAGACATTCAACTGAGTCATCCAGATGACCTGTTTCATCTTTTTGGTTCCAATGAGCGCCATCTTCGTTTGATGGAAGAAGAGCTTAATGTGGTGATTCATGCCCGTACGGAGATTGTCCAGGTTTTGGGAGAAGAGACTGCCTGTGAGGAAGCCCGTCAGGTTATTCAGGCTTTGATGGTCTTGGTGAATCGTGGGATGACCGTTGGCACGCCAGATGTGGTAACTGCGATTAGCATGGTCAAAAACGATGAAATCGACAAGTTTGTCGCCCTTTACGAAGAAGAAATCATCAAGGATAATACAGGGAAGCCTATTCGTGTCAAAACTCTAGGTCAAAAGCTTTATGTGAATAGTGTCAAACAGCACGATGTGACCTTTGGAATTGGGCCAGCAGGGACAGGGAAGACCTTCCTTGCAGTGACCTTGGCAGTGACTGCCCTTAAACGTGGGCAAGTCAAACGAATTATCCTGACACGCCCGGCAGTGGAAGCTGGCGAGAGTCTAGGTTTTCTTCCGGGTGATCTTAAAGAGAAGGTAGATCCTTACCTTCGACCTGTTTATGATGCCTTGTATCAGATTCTGGGAAAAGACCAAACGACTCGTCTTATGGAGCGTGAAATTATCGAGATTGCTCCCCTTGCCTACATGCGTGGACGGACCTTGGATGATGCCTTTGTCATTCTAGATGAGGCGCAAAATACGACCATCATGCAGATGAAGATGTTTTTGACGCGTTTAGGTTTTAATTCTAAGATGATTGTCAATGGAGATATCAGTCAGACTGACCTTCCGCGTAACGTCAAGTCAGGTTTGATTGATGCCCAAGAGAAACTCAAGAACATTCACCAAATTGACTTTGTTCATTTTTCAGCCAAGGATGTGGTTCGCCATCCAGTTGTCGCTCAGATTATCCGAGCTTATGAACCAGCTCCAATTAAAAATGAAGAGCGTGAAGAAGTCCAAGAAGAAACAGAATAGCAAAAAAGAGCAGTTCAGGTGGAATTGCTCTTTCTTTTATCTGATAATTAGATTTTTTAGACTAGTTCATCAATTGGAGTATGTCTTTTATCGAGTCCTTGAGCAACTGGTAGGCTAGTTAAGTAACCTTGATAAGTGGTCACACCTTGACGCAAGCCCTTATCTTCAGAGATTGCTTGTATAAAACCTTTACCAGCCAAAGCTTCGATATAAGGAAGAGTGACATTGGTTAGGGCGATGGTTGAAGTACGGGCAACCGCACCAGGGATATTGGCAACGGCATAGTGGAGTACACCGTGTTTTTCATATACAGGATTATCGTGTGTTGTCACACGGTCAGCTGTTTCGATAACGCCACCTTGGTCAACAGCAACGTCAACGATGACTGATCCTGGACGCATTTGTTTGACCATCTCATCTGTCACCAATTTTGGTGCTTTGGCACCTGGGATGAGAACCGCTCCAATAACAACATCCGCATCTCTCACACTGGCTTCAATGTTAAATGAATTGGACATGAGAGTTTGAATTTGATGACCAAAGACATCTTCGAGGATTGAAAGACGTTTAGCACTGATATCAAGGATTGTCACTTGCGCTCCCAATCCTAAAGCGATGCGGGCAGCATGGGTCCCTACGACACCACCACCGATGATGGTTACTTTTCCTTTAGGTACACCCGGTACACCACCCAGTAGGACGCCAGAACCTCCTGCTTGTTTGGTTAGGAAGTGAGCACCGATTTGGACTGCCATACGGCCTGCAACCTCACTCATAGGAACGAGGAGTGGTAATTGACCTTGGGAATCATGGACAGTTTCATAAGCGATACTTGTCGTTTTTGCTTCCAACATAGCATCTGCTAATTCTGGAGCAGCGGCCATGTGCAAGTAGGTGAAGAGAAGCAGGTCGTCACGTAAGTGACCATATTCAGAAGCTAGTGGTTCTTTTACTTTCACAACCAACTCAGCTGCCCAGGCTTCACCAGCAGTAGCGACAATTTCAGCTCCTTGCTTTTGATAGTCAGCATCAGTAAAGCCTGAACCCAGACCAGCATTTGTTTCAATAAGGACGCAATGACCACGACCAACTAAGCTGTGGACACCAGCAGGTGTTAGGGCAACACGGTTTTCATTATTCTTAATTTCTTTTGGAATTCCGATTAACATAGAGAAAAATTCCCTTTCTATTGACGGGTTGTAAATGATTTATCACATTATCTATAAAAAATAAGGTGATGATTTTATTCTATATGAAACCGCTTTAAAAAGCAAGGAAAACTTGTTGTAACTTCTTTTTTATGCTAGACTGATAGAAAATACTTTTGAATGGTAGAAACGTATGGAATCAATCTCTTTAAAACTAGCCAGTATTCAATAGTGGAGACATAGCGTTTATTGCTTAGATTTCTAACCTTGGATGATACGGAAGCAATGTTTGAGTATGCATCAGATAAGAAAAATAGGAGATTCTCTTGGACGAAAATAAAATTATAAAATTAAAAGACGTTGAATTTGTAGGAATTGGTAATTTTGAAGGGGAAACAGTTTTTTTTGATAAGAAAACAGACAAGATGTTCTTAGGTCATTCTAAAACAAAGTTTAAAGTGTCTCCTGTCGCTTTCTCGACAGGAGCAGCACTTATTCTTTATGTTCTTGTAAGAGAAGTAACAAAAGCTCAGGTATTCAGTGGTTTTTGGCCCTTGATTTTTGGTTTTTTTCTAATGATCATTGTCTCAAAACTCCTCTACAGACCAGCTTTGAATGAAGAATTAATTATTAGTCCTTTTGTGCTTTCAAACGTTGATATGATAACTTTTCTTAAAAATGAGAAGAAAAATATAGTTAAGAGCCATCTAATTATATTATTGGCATTCCTTCTTCCAGTGCTTTTTTCTATAGTTTATTTATTGACTTCTAATTTTTTGTTTTTGTTTTTAGCCATTTTATTTTTTATGTTCCCCCTATTGTTATTAAACACGAAACCAATACAGAGATTTAAAGTGGTTCATATGTTAGACAAAAAATATTCCCCTAAGGAAAATGATATATGAAAAAATATTTAAAAAATATGGTTCCTATAGGAACAATTGATAAAAATCCAGTTTATTTTGATAAAAAAGATTCTAGTTTATACATAGTAAGAAAGAAGACTTCTTTTTTGGAAACTGCTGGCAGTAGCATGGTCATGATTATTTATGTCATAATTGGAAAAGTTAATTCCAAATACTATTTAACCATTCTGGGAAGATATCAATTTTTAATGATAGGCATCCTGATTTCCTTTATAATAGCCTTTGTTGTTTGTTATGTTACGTACCATCGTGAGAGGAAAGTTGAAAAACTTCAATTAGAGGAAAAAGCAATGAGAGACTTCGTGTTAAGAGAGCGAAAGAATGTCTTTTTTACCTATTTATCTCTTATCATATTACCACTAATTATAATATTCTTTGCATACCTCTTTATCACATATGGCAATATTTCATGGGGAGTTGTTTCAGTTTTATTTATGACTATATATTTTATGTTCTTTTATAATAAAGTATTCCAAAGAGGAAAAATCATAAATGGACTGTATAAAACTTATAATTTAGAAAGGAAATTTTGAAAAGTAAAGAGTTTCATTGTCCTAGGTATATATCAGGGAAAATCTGTCTACTATAGCAATGAAAAT